>NZ_DDKU01000004.1:14988-50689 GCF_002339775.1 Thalassolituus sp. UBA2590 | reverse complement strand
CGCTTCCAGACGTGTAGCCTATGCCTGATCCAGTAGGCAGCGTTTAACGATAGAGCCCTCGCGATAGCGTACTTTGAAAACAGCACCATCGCGGTGACTGTTGATTTCGAAGCGCCGGGTGGTTCTCCCGGCAACTGCGTCATTCTGAGTTTCCGGCTGGCACTGGGTGTTTGGTGAGGGGCTGCTTTCAGATGATGTAGTTGTCATCACTGTCCTCCGTTACTGAGTGGCCGAGGGCCGTCATAGCCTCACTGATGGTAAAGAAGACTTGCCCGGGATTGATTTTCTCCGCCAGATGCGTCCGGTTTAGTTGATCCATGACTGGCCCTTTAAACTCGGCCAGATGCAGAAGGACAGAACGTTCCTGAAGGCGGCTATTCAGTAACTCCAGCGCTTCAAGGCCGCAGTAATCTATGTGATTAATTGCGGTACCAACGAGGACAACGTGTTTGATGTCTGGCCGTCGCGCGGTGCGTTCAAGAACATAATCGATCAGGTAGTCACTGTTGGCAAAGTACAGATTTTCATCCACGCGAATCAAGGTGACGCCGGGGATAGTCTCAACGGCGTGTCGTAAAACATTACGGAATTGCTGTGTACGCGGCAAACGGCCAATCTCTGCAATGTGAGGTTGACTGGTGCGACGCAGGTATATGACCAGGGAAACGATCACGCCCGCAATAATGCCGGATTCAGCGTCCATAACGATGACGAGAGTAAAGGTCGTCAACCAGACGATTCCATCACTGCGTTGAAAATGCCAGGCGTTGAGCCCATCGCGCCAGCGGAACAAAGGCCAGGTGGCGACAACGATTAATGCGCCCAGTGCAGCATGGGGAAGATGTTCGAACCAACTACCAGCGACAAGACACACGAGCGCCATAAAACCAAAGGTAAATACCGCAGCCCACTGGCTGAGCGCTCCCGCTGACTGCATCACCATGCTTCGGCCAAAGCCTCCTGCCACAGGCATCGCATGACTGATAGCTGCCGCGACGTTGGCCGTTCCCAGTGCCAGCAATTCTTGATTGGGCCTGATGCGGTTTGTTTGCTCCCGAGCCATCGTATTCGAAATCGACAGGCTTTCGAGATAGATAATCAACGCCAGAACACCGGAGGGTAGCAGTAGCGCCTGCCAGTTCAGTTCAGAAATCTGGGGCAGGGATAATGTTGGGAAACCCGAGGGAACGGCGCCTACGGTCGCCAGTGGTGGGCTGATAACCAGCACCAGCAGAATGCCTGTGGTTACCAGTACCAGTGGCCCGGCTCGGTTTGCCAGTGTGCGCAGGGCATCGGGTAACGCAAAGCGTGTCGTGACCGCAGGAATGACTTTTTGCCAGAATATGAGCAGGGCTGCGCCTGTCAGTGCTGTGATAAGAGGCCATAACGCAATATCCCGCCAATGTTCAGCAGTAAACGCAACTGGGCTCCAGCCAGGTCCGCCTCTCGGAATATCAAGCCCTGTGAAATACTTCAGCTGACTGAGGATGATCACAATCGCAGCAGCGCTGGTGAATCCGGAAATAACTGAATGGCTGATAAATGAAGTCCAGGAACCCAGCCCAATGGCAAAGAACATAAATAACCAAAGCCCGGTCATGCCGGCTAGCAGAGTCGCGTAAGCTGGGTAATCTGATGCATCGGGGCTGACGACGCCCTGAAGTGAACTCAATGTCATCAGAGAAATAATGGCCACAGGCCCGACGGCCAGAGTCGGGCTTGAACCGAGCAGAGCGTAGGCGAGCAAGGGTAGTAGGGATGAAAATAGCCCCGCCTCCGGAGGCAGGCCGGCAAGAAACGCATAAGCCACCGCTTGCGGAACCAGCATAACCGCGACGACCAGCCCGGCAATAAAATCCGGTAGCAACCCCTGGCTGGGCAGCGGGTAGAGAGTATTACTGATCTTCACTGCTGACGGGTCCGTATAAGCGGTTGAGAAGGGCAATGACATCGGCTGCACGCTGATCGCCAAGCCGATAGAACATGGACTGGGCTTCTCTGCGAGAGGTAACGAGCTGTTCGTTCCGTAGCCAGGCGAGATGCTGTGACATCGCAGACTGACTCAATGGCAGCATATTACAGAGTTCAGAAACAGATACCTCACCGCCTCGCAGAGCACACAGAATACCAAGGCGATGTTCGTTTGCCATGGCCTTTAAGAGGCGTACAGCCGCTGCGCGGTTTGCCCTTTGATCGGGGCTACTGGCGGACTCAGGTCTGTTGGCTGGCGGCATTGAATTATTCCTCGGGCGTGACAGGTAATTCACTCTTTATTGCTGAATAAGAATATTCTAATATAATAATTCTATCAAGATGAGTTACTGATCGGGGGAAGGTATGAGTCACACTATCCAAAGCTACATCCATGAAGACACGTCGACCTTTACGCACTTGCTGGTGGATGACGGGTCCCTGTCATGCGCCATTGTAGACCCTGTTCTGGACTACGACCCGAAATCAGGCAAGACAGATACGGGCTTTATTGATCGTACTCTCGATGACATCGCATCCCGCGGTCTGAACCTGAAGCTGGTACTGGAAACACATGCACACGCAGACCACCTGACATCGGCCGCTTACATACGCGAAAAAACCGGGGCGAATATTGTTATTGGACAGAAGATCAAAGGTATTCAGAAGACCTTTGCCTCGATTTTTAATGAGGCTGAGGATTTCAGAGCTGATGGCTCACAGTTTGATATTCTTCTCGGTGATGGGGCTGAGTTGATGCTGGGTGATACCCGCATTAAGAGTATGGCGACGCCCGGCCATACTCCCGCCTGCGCGAGTTATGTGATCAATGAGTCTGATGTATTCGTTGGTGATACTTTGTTTATGCCGGATGTCGGTACGGCGCGATGCGACTTTCCCGGCGGCGACGCGGGCACGCTCTACGACTCAATCGGTAAACTGTTAGCGTTAGGCGATGATGTGGTTCTGCACATGTGCCACGATTATCCACCCGAGTCACGCACTGAGTTACGCAGTGCTGTGACCGTCGGTGAGCAACGTCGCGATAATATTCATGTTGGCGACAAGCACAGCCGTGACGACTTTATCGCTATGCGCACTAAGCGCGACAGTGGTCTGGCGATGCCGCGTCTGATTTTTCCGTCTTTGCAGGTCAATATCCGCGCCGGTGACTTTCCAGCCCCGGAAAACAACGGAGTCAGCTACCTGAAAGTGCCTCTGAATCAGTTCTGATGCGGTTTTTCGGTCACCGGAATTGGCATTCTTTGCGGCTTCCGTTAGTCTGAGGTGAACAGCAGACGCTAAAGCAATAAGGAACACTTCATGCTGGTGAACAACCGTTGGGTTCGCGCAGGCGGTAGCCTGAAGGATAAACCGATCAGTATTCAGTTCCGCGAGGACTGGCAACTGGCTAAAGACTCAGGCCTGTATGGCCTGTGCGTTCAGATCGCCTGGAACGCGGAGAGTCGGGATGAAAGCAGTGGTTTTCCTGCGACAGAAGAGCAGGCACGTATCGTGGCCTTCACAGAACAATTGCAGGCGCGCCTTGAACCCGAAGAAGACTCTGTCGTTGCCATGATGATCACTCACGATGGCATCAACCAGTGGATTATCTATACCCGCGATCTTGAGCAGCTTAAAACCGGTCTGGATGCGATCCCGACCGATAACGGCCTGTACCCGATCGAAGTCGTCGCCGACGAGGACCCCGATTGGGAGACCTTCATTCAGGTTCATGGGCGTATAACCAGCGAAGAAGCCTGAACCGAACTGAGATCGGCACGACAGAGATTATTCGCTGTGGTGCCGCTTTCCGCGTGACTCCTCTTTGGCTGCAGCTTCTCGGGCAGCCGCTGCTTCCTCTTTCTGGCGCTCAATTTCTTCGGACTCGACCTGAATCATCGCCGGCGTTTCCATACTGATGCGTCCGATTTTACCGGCGCGTAACTCATGCAACACAATTTCTGATGCCTTGTGCAGATCAACGATACCGCCAGCACGCAGGCAGCCGCGCTTGGCCGCAATCGTATTCAGCAATTGCTCGGCGTTTTCCGGTGTCTCTTTCAGTTTGAAACGTGCCGTCAGTTCTTTTTCATAGGCGCTACGTAGGTAATCCAGAGCGAACATGGCAACGTCGGTGTACTCAATCGCGGTATCTTTCACTGCGCCACTGGCAGCCAGACGGTAACCGCTTAACTCGTTCTCGAATCTGGGCCAGAGAATTCCGGGCGTGTCTGACAGGATGATGCCGTTTTTCAGATCAATCATCTGATTTGCTTTGGTGACAGCGGGTTCATTCCCAGTCCGTGCGATGTAGCGTCCGGCCAGAGCATTGATAAGCGTCGATTTACCTACATTAGGAATCCCCATAATCATCACCCGCACGGCGCGGTTCTTCTCAAGTTGTCCCTGGCCCACTTTTTTTGCCAGAGCAATGAGCTGCTTAACCTGCTTCCTGTCTTCGGCAACCATAGGCAGAGCCTGTGTCTGGGCCTGCTCAGAAAAATGACTGACCCAGGCGCTTGTCATGGCCGGGTCCGCGAGGTCAGCTTTGTTCAGTACTTTGATCGTTGGCCTGTCGCCACGCAGTTCGTTGACGAGAGGGTTGGTGCTGGAGAAGGGCAGACGAGCGTCCAGAACTTCGATGACCAGATCGATGTCTGGCATCGCCTCGCTAATTTTTTTGCGGGCTTTGTTCATGTGCCCGGGGAACCAGTTAATGGCCATTGTGCGCTATCCCGATTGACGTTCGCTCAAGAAAGCGACACATTGTAATGCATGGCAGTGCAAGAGTAACCTTCCTCTGATTGTCATAATCAGGTGATACAAAGCATTGCTAAGGATGATGGGATTGGAGACAACCTATGGATCTTTTGCCTGTAGACATTATTGATACTGCGCGCAAGCAAGGCAGACACGCCTCGGCAACTGTTTCTGGACGCCGGCGTGAAGGTTTTTTACTTGGAAATCGCTTTGTATTTTCGGATCAGAGTGAAGTTCTCTGGATGCAAGCCGGTCCGGGCGAATTCCGGGAATTGAAGATCTGGCGTAAATAGCCAACCTGACTCATGTTGAGTTGAGGTAACAGTCGGCAGACACTGCCGTGCAACTTAGGCCGCCCAGTAGATATGGGCGGCACAGTGTCTTTCGCGCTTATCGAGCCGCTTATTCTGCGTTGGCGGTCTGCTGTTCTTCGTCGTACTCGTTCGCTGCTTCCGTCTGAGTTTCCAGTGCGGCCGGTGCTTTTTCGATCGCGCTGGTTTCGGGGTAGTGGGTCGATTCTTCGTTACTGCTGTCTTCAGCAGTAGCTTCAGGTGCTGTTGCCGGTTCTTCAGCCTGTGGCTTCGGCGTTTCCTGTTTGTTTGCCATTGCGGCTTCTTTTTCTGCCTGCTTGGCTGCCTTCTCGCGCTGCTTTTCTACTTTTGCGATCTGGCGATCCTGCTGTGCCCAATATCCGGTACGGAACTCGACATCACGAACACCATTTTCTTCGGCGATGCTGTCTGCGATTGACTTGGCGGCATCGTCGGCGTCGCGAGCCATCAGCTTACGTTCAGACGCATCGATACATGAGAACAGATCCAGCAGCGCGCTAGAGAGAACTTCCTGAGCGACATCGTCGCGACCTTTGCGGAAACGGCGTGCGATCATGCCTAGCATGGCCAGGTCATTTGCATCGAGGCGCAGCTTCAGTTCTGCCAGGGAGAGCTCTTTCTCGCGTTGCTCACGCTCTTCTTCGTAATATTTTCCAATCAGGGCGTGTGTCTGTGTGGTCTCGGTCATGGTTGATGGCGTCCGTAAAGTAATTCGCAAACGCGTACTTTAGCGATAACCCTCCTTGGTGTGCAACTGCAGGATAGTCGTTTATGATAGGCCTAATCTAAGCAGTCAGGTGATGTATGAGTCAGGAGCGCACAGCACAGATAATTGAGCAGAAACTGGCAACGTTGGAGCCCCAATTTTTGCGAATAGACAACGAAAGTCATATGCACTCCGGCCCGGCGACAGATTCCCATTTTAAGGTGACTCTGGTTTCCTCAGCCTTCGATGGCGTGCGTACAGTGGCTCGTCATCAGAAGGTCTATGGTATTCTCAGCGATGAATTGGCTGGACCCGTTCACGCACTCTCCCTCCATCTCCATACTCCAGAAGAATGGCAGACAGATTCAACCATTCCCGACTCTCCCGCGTGTATGGGGGGCAGCAAGCATGATTGATAGATTGATCGGGTTTGCGATGGCTACTGCGGCATTGATTTTTACATCGGTGGCTGTTGCCGGTGATTGGGAAGAAGTGGCGTACGATAAAGACGAAGATATCCGCGTATACACCCGCTATGTCGAAGGCTCTGATATGAAAGCGTTTAAAGGCATCACAACGCTTGAGAGTACGGTGACGGCGCCGATTGCTCTGCTACAGGATGTTAAGCGCGCCCATGAGTGGGTGTTTAATTGCAAGGCAATGGACTTGATTGAAGAGATAGCACCAAATAACGCTACCTATTACACAGTGACTTCTATGCCTTGGCCTGTGAAAAACCGAGACAACATCAGCGAGTCACTGGTGATACAGGACGCCGGCACTGGCGTTGTGACAGTGACCATCCAGGCGCGCAATGATATTTTCCCGGCAAACGATGACCATGTCCGGATCCGTGAACTGGATGCGACCTGGACGCTCGAACCGCAGGCGGAAGGTTTGTTAAAGGTGACGTACGAGGCACATGCCGATCCTGGTGGTGGCTTACCATCCTGGTTGGTGAACAGCTTTGTTGTTGAAGCCCCTCTGAATACTTTGCGTGATTTCCGCGAGCTGGTGGTTGATAAAAAATACCAGTCGGCCTCACGGGAATATATAACGCACTGATTTAAAAAGGCTTTTTTGGCTTTGTAATATTACTGTCATAAAAGTCAGGTACTCTCCGCCGCTGGTGAATTGAGTAGTACCTACTATGCGCATTTTCGTAATTGTCACAGCACTGTTGTTATCTTTCGCGGGCCTGCCGTCTCTGGCACAGCAGCCGGAGTCGCTTTTCAGCGATATTTCCTCTGGGCGTTATCAGCATCTTTTTCGTATTGATGGCTCCAACACCATTGGTGCAGAGCTTGGTCCTGCTTTAGCTGAAGCCTGGCTGACCAGTCACGGTGCCAGCCAGTTATCCCGCGTTCCTATGGCGGAGAATGAGACCCGTATTACAGGCTACCTTGATAGTGTTGGTTCTCATGTCATTATCGATATCGCCGCCCACGGTTCAGGCACCGGATTTAAGGCTCTGTCTAAAGGGCTGACCAACATTGCCGCGGCGTCACGCCCGGTAAAAGCCAGCGAAGCAGCGATGATACCCACGGCCGACCTGACCAGTGTTGAAAGTGAGCATATTGTTGGCATCGATGGTCTGGCCATTATCGTTGATCCATCAAACCCGATTAATGCGCTAAGCGTTGATGCGCTTCGCGATATTTTCTCAGGTAAAGTCTCGAACTGGACCGAGGTGGGTGGCCCGGACATGCCAGTCAGTATCTATGCTCGTGATAATAAGTCAGGTACCTGGGATAGCTTCCGTCATATGGTATTGGGCAAAACGCCACTGGCCGAGAGCGCTGAACGCTTTGAATCGAACAATGACCTTTCTGACCGGGTCAGCGGCGTTCGCGGCGCGATCGGATTTGTCGGCCTCCCTGCGGTGCGTCAATCGAAGCTGCTGTCGGTATCGGTGGGAGATGTAGCGGCTTTGTCCCCTGATCGTCTGACTGTCGCGACGGAGGATTATGCTTTATCCCGTCGTTTGTACATGTACACCGCAGGCACATCAGATAGCCCTTACGTTCGTGATTTCCTGCGTTTTGTCGCGACCGACGGTCAGCAGCAGGTGGCTGCGACAGGCTTTATTTCACAGGACGTCTCTGCGGTCCGCCCGGAGAACACCGCCAGCCTGCCTTCAGAAATACGCCAGCGGGTTGAAGGTGCATACCGTCTGAGTGTTAATTTCCGCTTCAAGGATGGTTCCGCCCGGCTAGATAACAAAGCCCAGCGTGACGTAGAACGCCTTGTGAAGTACCTGAGTAACAATCCAGATGCTGACGTTATGCTGTTCGGCTATGCGTCTGAAAGTGACGACCTGAACCGTGCTCACTTGTTGTCTAAGCATAGGGCCATGGCGGTCAGTCGGGCATTGAAGCAGGAGGCGGTCTATCCGGATGAGATTGATGGATTTGGTGCGGAGGCACCACTGGCGCGCATAGAAGGAAATGATGGCCGTCAGAAGAACAGTCGGGTGGAAGTCTGGATTCGCCCGCCGCACTCAATCGCCGAAGCGCTGTAACGCGCTTCGCGATTGGCCGGACGTCGCTCTGAAAGATCAGGCGGCGCCGTGCATCATCAGATAAAGTTCGACGACTGCTGCAGGAATGTTGGCGCACATACGGTCGGACAAGTCAGCATCTTCATCGATATCCGCCATTTCTGGCTCATCCATAAACAACCCTGATGCATACATGATCGGGAACAGGTGCTGAGCCACAATTTCCTCACGGTCGGCATACCAGGCTTCTTCGTTCAGCAGAACGGCTGACATAAAACCCATTGCCCAGCTTTCGAGTGGTGGTTCGTTTTCATCGTCGATCAATGTCAGATCGGTGGGGACAGGAAAGTCCTGACCGGAATCCAGCCACGCCTGGATCTCTTTCGACAGCTGGCTCATCAGGGTATCAACTTCCTGACGCTCTGCTTTCGAGAAACCGGGCTGTGCTTCAAACGCACAATCCCATAGGGTTTGTTGGTCCATGCCAGAGGCACCCGAAGGGCCCGTCAGAAGGCCGGTGATAAAACCGTGTACAGCGAAGAAATCAAAGCTATCATTGCGCTCTGCTTCGTCCTCAAGCAGAGTGCCGAGTCGTTCGAGTTCTTCTTCGGTAAGGGCTGGGATACTATTCAGATCAGTCATATATTCAGAAATCAGATTTACTTAATTCGGGCAATCGTATCAGGCTTATGAGACAGCGGAAATCCTACCGGCAGGAATTATGGTTAGATGTCGCCGGAGAACAGGTAAAAATACTGCTGAGTGCGTCCGTCCGGAAGTCGATTCGCCTGCAAGTGAACTCAGAAGGTGACGTTGATATCCGAGTGCCGGTCGGTACTCCCAAGAGCGATGTACTGACCTTTGTTCGTCGACATGAGAGCTGGCTGAGTGAGCGCCGCGAGGCGGTGAGAGAGCGCGATCGCAAGCGTGCCGCGTCGGTCACTTTATATGGCCGTGAACTGCCCATTATGGAAAGTGCGCTGGGTGAATTTCTGGTCACTGATCAGCAAGTATGGATGCCACTGGAGTGGTCGCAGGAGAAACGCGATAAGGCACTCGATAAATGGCAGCGAGAAGAAGCACGCCTCTGTTTCACGCGTTTAATCGAACAATGGTGGCCACGTTTCACCAAACCCGGCCGTGAGCGTCCGGTATTACGCGTAAAGCGGATGCGTACGCGCTGGGGCAGTCTCTCTAAGAAGGGTTACATCAACCTGAATCTGGCTCTTCTGTCGCTGCCTGAGGATCTTATTGAGCTGGTGGTTGTTCACGAACTTTGTCATCTCGAACATTTCGATCATGGTCCGGGGTTTAAAGCTTGTATGACATCTTGCTTACCGGACTGGCGTGCGCGCGACAAGCGAATCAATCAGGCGGGTCTGATGCTGCTTTAAAGCAGCATCAGGTCACCTGCAATACGCTCTCTTATCGATTACTGACGTCTGTGTTCACCCACAACTGCGAATACCAGTAGAAACGGCCAGGTTGGCTCAGACTGGGAGCAGTGCAGTTATAGCGGCCCCGGCCAGCAGTGATGGCGCTCGGTTGCTGCATCTCCACGGTCATGGTTTTACCTTCGACAGACGTTTCTATATCCAACTCTCCAGCGCCGGCGGCATAGCATTGCAGTTGCGCGGGCTTGAAGTCGTCCACATCAATGGTCAGGGTGAGTTCTGGTGGGTTATTTTCCAGTACGGGGTCTCGCACCTGATCGGCTGAAATCGAAAACGGCAGGCTCATAAGCTTGGTCGCAAGAGTGTCTGTGTTGGCATACACCCCAGAGGCCGGGAACCGCGCTATGACCTGCGGATGAGCGCTCTGACCAACGGCGCCGCTCTGTTGACCGAAAGCAATGTAACCATGATCTTCCAGCCATTCGGCCATCTCCAGTGTGTACTCGCCGTAGGGGTAGGCAAACATACGGGTTGATGATCCGGTCTCTGCCTTAATACGTGCTTCCGCTTGTTTGATTTCGTTTTCCCACCAGTCTTCGGCATCCTGACCTTCAGGGGTTTCCAGTAAGTAGGGGTGGCTGCGTGTATGGTTGGCAATGACAGCTCCACCGTCTTTAATCTCGCGAAGCTGATCCCAGGTCATCATGTCGGCGTATTTCTTATCCACCGGGTCAGTACTGGTGAACATAGTGAATGACCAGCCGCGTTTCTTAAGTTCTGGCCAGGCATTCTCGTAGACCGACAGATACGCATCGTCGAACGTAATTGCGACGGCACGCTCGGGTAAGGGCTCACCGGTCATGATCGACTGCAGCGCTTCTTCGAGGTTCACCACGGTCATGTTCTTTTCTTCCAGCAAGGTCATATGTTCGCGGAAGACCTCGGGTGTCACACTGGTAATGGCCGGGGTCGAAGCATTGACGTGGTGGTACTGCAGGATCACCAGTGCGTTTGCGAGGCCCGGAAACAGGGTACTTAGAATGAATACAGCAAAGATCAATCGGTGCGTCATATAGTCCTCAGAGTTGGCTCTCTATTCGTAATAGCTTCTATCGTGGTCAGCTGTTAGCCGTGCCGATAGCGTAATCGTTGATAGGCGGAGCTGACTTTGCGGAAGGCCTCTGCGTCGCCGCCTTTGTCTGGATGATGCTGACTCGCCAGCCGTCGGTATTGCTGTCGGATGGTACTGAGATCTACCGGAGGCGTCAGCTCAAGTACTGCCAGATCATTGTCGTAATGTTCTGGTATGACCATGCGCTGCCAGAAATCGTTCAACAGGGCGTCGACGCTGGCCTGATCTGTATCCAGATTGTTCAGATCGAGATAATACTCAGCGAGTGCATCGTGTTGGTCGGGCAGGTCGCTCCCGCTGTCAGTTTTTAAAGGAACGAGTCCTATATCCAGTGCACTGATCTGAAGGTAACCCCGCGCATCCTCAAGCCAACGATTTCGCAATCGATACAGGGCATGCATGACGATGAAGTTAGCCTGGAACAGAGTCATAGAATCGCTCAGGGCATCTTCACGAAATATGCCTTGCTCTGGGGCCTGTAACCACCGGATCAGTTCGTATTCCGGGCACCGGTGTCCATCGGCAAGGTAAGTCGCTAAAAGATCGGTGACCAGATTGAGAGTGTCTTCTTCCATGCACACAAGTTAGCACAGAGAGGCGCGGTCAGCTTCTTCTATCCGGGTCGGTTTCTTCAATCACGCGCCGGACGAACCCGGGCAGTCGTGGACTGATGTGATTCAGACGCTGAGAGGTAATGGGGTAGCGTCGGCGAATGCGCTTCAGATAGCGTGCAAGTGCGGGGATTGCCGGCACGAGCAGCGAAACGCCAAGGATGATCATCAGTAAACCAACGGGTACAGGCAATGGTAGAACGAGTAGCCCGGCAACGATCAGAAGGACGCCGCCGACAAGAGTTACACTGCGTCGGATCATTAGTTATGCTTTAGAAAAGCCTCAAGGGCGCGTGCAAGTAGTGTGTGCGCTCAAACTACTGACCAGATGTTGCAATACGATGACCGAAAATAAAAAGCCGCTGCCGCGCCGGGCACACCTGATTACACCGGGCGGGCTGAAAGCTCTTGAAGACGAGCACGATTTTTTATGGCGCCGCGAACGCCCGAAGGTAACTCAGGAGGTCTCTGACGCGGCTAAGCTCGGAGACCGTTCCGAGAACGCTGAATACATTTACGGGAAAAAGCGCCTCAGACAGATAGATGGTCGTCTCAGGTTTCTCGGCAAGCGCATTGAGGCAGTCACCGTGGTCGATCGTCCGCCGGCAGATCTCGATAAAGTGTTTTTTGGTGCCTGGATTGAACTTGAAGACGAAGACGGTGAGATCCTGCGTTACCGGATTGTCGGGGAAGATGAGATCGACTTACCGCATGGGTACATTAGCGTTGATGCGCCACTGGCACGTGGCTTAATTGGTAAGTTCGTTGATGATGAGGTGACCGTGCGTCTTCCTAAAGGAGAAACGACGTACTTTATTGCTAAAGTACAGTACGAGCGACCTCACTGGGATAAGCGGCCGACACCCGAGTTTTCGTAAGTGATCCCCGTGCGGGAATATGACGCACGGGCAGGTATGAACTAGTCTTGAGCAAAGGAGGTGCATGATGATGCAACGATGGCTGCTTACGCTGCTCGCTATACCGGCCCTGGCTCTGGCCGATAATCACGCGGATCACGGTTCAGATTCAAACCAAGATACTAAAGATGCGCTGTCAGAAGCCTATGTGATGCCGGTCTGGGTCGATGCTGTGACTCAGGTTTGCCCATGGAAATCGGAAGACGCTGAAGGGTATATCCGTCTGATTCGAAAGATGAACGACGATGGCAGTCACGGGCTGTTCGTACAATGGCTACGGAAAGGAATTGCAGGCGCCCCGACAGCGGCGGTATCAACGCTGGCCGTAGAGCCGCTTGAAAAAGACTATCTGGTCAGAATTGAAATGCCGCAGCCGACCCTGGCGCGGGATGCTTGTCGCCTCAAGGCGATGGCGGAAGATATGATGAATGAGCGACGTTACGAATTCGACCTGCTGCTCCGGGGGCCCGGCGACATGCAGGTCAATATTACGCGTATGCTTGGCGGCGGAGTCTGAGCGGGGTCAGTCGTCCGACGCCAGAAGGTCAATGCGGGTACCCAGGTGGCTCTTATCCTGTTCGTCCTGCAGACCTTCGAAGTTCCACAGTTCGCGATCGCCCAGCTGTGATGGCGCAACGTTACAGACAGCGGCAAAGATGTTTTCACTGCGTCCTGGTTGTTCTTTCTCCCACTGAGCCAGCATTCCTTTGATGTTCTGACGCTGCAGGTTCTCTTGAGAACCGCACAGATTGCAGGGAATGATCGGGAATTCTTTCTCGATGGCAAACTTCTCAATGTCTTTTTCTTTGCAATACGCCAGAGGACGAATGAGAACGTGCTTTTTGTCGTCGCTGAGCAGCTTGGGCGGCATGGCCTTGAGCTTGCCGCCGTGGAACATATTCAGAAATAGAGTTTCGATGATGTCGTCACGGTGATGACCCAATGCAATCTTGTTGGCGCCAATCGATTCTGCATAGCCATACAGAGTACCGCGGCGCAGGCGTGAGCATAGCCCGCAGGTGGTTTTTCCTTCAGGGATGATCTCTTTAACGACGCTGTAGGTGTCTTTCTCGATGATATGGTAGGGCACGCCCACCTGTTCAAGGTAAGCCGGTAGGATATGCTCAGGGAAGCCTGGCTGTTTCTGATCCATATTGACGGCGATCAGCTCGAAGTTGACGGGCGCGCTCTTTTGCAGGCTCATCAGAATTTCCAGCATGGTGTAAGAGTCTTTGCCACCCGACAGACACACCATGATTTTGTCACCGTCTTCAATCATCCGGTAATCTTCGATGGCTTTGCCGACGTTACGACGAAGGCGCTTCTGGAGCTTGTTGAATTCGGTTCTGGATTTGCGTTCAGCTTGATTGGCTGCAGCTTCAGTAGCTTCTGCAGATAGCTCAGCGGCCGCTGGATCGAAGATCTCAGGCTGATAGCCTTCTTCAGGTTGTGAAACAGCAGATTCAGACACGTTCAATTCAGACATACAACACCCCATGCGTAGGGTGCGCTTTATATCAGAATGCGGTGCTTATATAAACATCAGGCCACAGCGTCACTGGATTCAACCAGTTCTTCATAGCGTTGCACGAAGTCCTGTACGCTCAGGTCGTCACGGGTGTGATAACAGTTTTTCCAGAGCGTTGCCAGATGCACCACACTGGCGCCACGGGGCAGGGTGAACTGAGGGTGGCGAACGTAGGCGAGCCAGGTAACAGCGGTCGCATAGGCGAGGTTTGTTGTTAGTTCAGCGTGCGGGTTCTCCAGGAATTCCCGTTGGCTGGCAATGCCTCGCACTTTACTGGCCAGTTCTGGCCGATCTGCAAGATAGTCATCCCAGATATGCCGGTGCGTCAGGCCATGCAGCCGGTAAATACCCGAGGTGCGTTGCCCCTCTGTTTTCAGGAATGAGCCCAGCTCAGACTCAATGGCTGCAGTACCCAGCAGTAAAAGCTCTGCGTCGGCACTGTTAGCGTCCAGTTTCTGCAGTGTTGGACGAATAACGTACGTCCGGAAATCATCAGCATCTATACCCATCAGAAACTCCAGAGGGTGTAATTTTGGCAGTCTCAATATCAGGAGCAATAAGCGTACCTGAATAACTGCCGGTACAGGCAGCGCCTGTTATCAGATGTTTACTCAATAGTACTGCCCAGTACGTGAAGCATAGTGATGCAGGTCTCAGGGGGAAGCAAATATTTGCGCACTGTGACCAATGTCTGATATAGCGAGCGAAAAGAGGATGAGCACGGTCCGTGTGCTCATTAGGATGCTAAAAGCCAAAATTTAAATCAGCTTTCTGCCTGATGCAGACACTCATCGTTGGCGCGTGTAAGTCCGGCGAGATCAAACAAGGTGTCGCTGTCTTTCAGGATAATCTCTTTGCCTTGTGTTTCGATCAGTTCATTTTTCTGGAAGCGTGTGAACACTCGGCTGATGGTTTCTACCGCCAGGCCCAGGTAGTTACTGATGTCGACACGTGACATTGGCAGGCGGAAGTGAGTCGCTGAGAAACCACGACGCTGATAACGTTGCGAAATATCCAGTAGGAAAGAGGCAACGCGTTCTTCTGCATTCTTCTTGCTGAGAAGCAGCATCATGTTCTGATCGTGCCGGATTTCATTGCCCATGGTGGTCATCAGCTGACGACGCAAATCAGGTAGCTCATCCGCCAGTTGTTCAAGCTGCTGCAACGGAATTTCACATACTGTTGTGGTTTCGAGGGCTTTTGCCGTCAGCGGATACGTGCCTGCGTTGTAGCCAGACAATCCGATCAGCTCGCTGGCCAGGTGAAAACCTGTGATCTGCTCTTCGCCATTACTTGCCAGGGTGTAGGTCTTCAGTGCGCCCGTACGAACCGCGAATACAGACTGAAATTCTGTACCTTGCTGAAACAGCAGTTGGCCTTTCTGGATCGGGCGACCACGACGGATGATGTCGTCCAGACGCTCCATATCACTTTCGGTCAGGGAAAGAGGCAGACAAAGAGCATTCAGTGAACAGGTCTGACAATGAGGCTGAGCTCCACGCAGAGGAGCATTAACTGACGTTTTCATAGGCAAGAACGATCTCTAATACTTTAGATCAAGCGGCTGCGAACATGGCAGGTTGCCACACGGAAGCCAGAGTCCAGCAACCATAACCGATCAATAATAGGCCCGCAATATTTCGCGCCCACTGATGCCGAATAATATTCATCACGGATGCCGAGGCCAGCCCAGCGGATAAAATAGCGGGAAAGGTTCCGAGACCAAAGACAAACATAGTCAGAGCGCCCATCGCAGGCTGACCGTTAGCTGCTACCCAGCTCAGAGTGCTGTATATCAGCCCACAGGGCAACCAACCCCACAACATACCGAGAAGCCACTGGCTGGCCGGATCTGAACGGCCCAGCCGCTTCTGAGCGTGGGGTTGAATCCTGCGCCAGAACAGTTGGCCAAGTTGCTCAATGCGCGTGAGCCACAGCGCCCAGCGCGCGACGTAGAGACCCATTAATATGAGCATAACGCCTGCGATTGAACGTAGTGTGATCATCAGAGCTTCGTGCAGGCTCGACAGCCAAAGTCCGAGACTGCCAACAATCAGGCCTGCAAGGGTATAGCTGGTAATGCGGCCAAAATTGAACAGCAGTGAAGCCCGGACTCTGTGCTGGGTGTCCAGCTGTCCTGCTGCCGCGGCAACTCCACCACACATAACCAGGCAGTGGCTGGCACCAAATAAGCCAAGTAGCAGGGCGGTAAGGAGGGATAAGGGTTCAGTCATTCTTGGATTTTCTGGGCTCGCCGTCTGACTCTGAATCCGCGTCTGAATTGGTCTCAACGCTATCTTCGCGGCGCTCGTTCAGGTACTCATCATCATCGAACAGAATCTTGTGCGCGGGCGAATCCAGGTCATCAAACTGGCCGCCTTTCACAGCCCAGAAAAAGATGGCAACGGCAATGGCGAGCAGGGCAATCGACAGGGGAACCAGTACGTAAATAATATCCATGGTCAGCTCTCAGCAGTAAGTGCAGGTGGACGACGAGTCAGTCGCAGGGCATTCAGAACAACAAGTAGTGAGCTGAATGACATGCCAATGGCCGCGGCCCAGGGCGGCACCATACCGGCCGCCGCAAGTGGTAACGCTATCAGGTTGTATAGTAACGCCCAACCGATGTTCTGACGAATGACATTGCGGGTTTTGTGGGAGACTGATAACGCATCAGCAATGACTTCAAGGCGACCATTCGTCAGCAGGGTGTCTGCATTGGTTTTCGCCAGATCTGTAGCTTCATTCACAGCCAGCGAGACATCCGCGCCCGCCAGCACCGGAACGTCATTAATACCATCTCCTACCATAAGAACGGTATCGCCCTGTTTTTGCCACTCGCGCACGATGGCAAGCTTATCCTCTGGGCTGAGGCCATTGCGCACGTCTGAAATACCGAGTTCGTCAGCGACGAGAGTCGCTGACCTTGAAGGATCGCCGGTCAGCAGTGCGACTTCAATACCGCGGGTTTTTAATGTTTCAATTAACGGACCTGCGCTGCGACGCACTGTGTCATTGAGGAGGAACCAGGCCAACGGTTGCTTATCATCGGCAAGCAATAACCACTGTCCCGATGCGCTATCTGGCGGCAGAATCCCCTCTGGCCAGACGAAATCCGGGCGGCCGAAACGGAACCTGTAGCCATTAACCTGACCACTGACGCCCTGACTCGGGTGGTGCTGAATGTCTTCGGTAGCAAGCACCGGGTAGTGACGGAAGGCTTTCGCAATCGGGTGGCTGGCGTGCTGTTCAAGCGATGCAACTACCGAGGCCAGAGTATCCTGATCCAGCTCCAGGCTGTTTTCTATACCGCCCGCAACAGGGCGGACTTCCGTCAGTGTCAGGTGCCCCAGAGTCAGGGTGCCTGTTTTATCGAACACCACGCGGTTCACTGACTGCAGGGTTTCCAGAACATGACCTTTACTGATTAATAAGCCGCGTTCGCGCAGCGCCGTTGTTGCCGCTGTCAGAGTGGTTGGCGTAGCAAGTGACAGGGCACATGGGCAGGTGACGACGAGAACAGAGAGTGCGATAAAGAAGGCGTGGTCGTTGCCCTGAAACATCCAGTAGCTGAACACCGACGCGGAGATAATCAGAACCGCCGCAACGAACCGGCTGGCAATGCTATCGGCAATAAGAGCGACTTTGGGCTTTTCCTGCTGCGCGCGATCCATCAGGCGAACGATGGTCGATAGCTGCGCATCGGCACCGGTGGCTGTGACTTCCATAATGAGCGGGCTTTCGACGTTCATGGTGCCGCCGATCAACGTGTCGCCGGCTTGCTTGTTCAGCGGCATGTATTCGCCCGTCAGTGCTGATTCGTCGACCGTGCTCTGACCTTCAACCACAACGCCATCGGCTGGGACTGGATACCCGGGTTTCAGCAACAAACGGTCGCCGGTTGAAATGTCACCTGCGGCGATGATTTCTTCACCGTCCTGCGTTTGTTTCAGCGCTACATTCGGCAGAAGTGTCATCAGGTTGTTGCCTGCTTTGCCCATTCGATGGCGGGCGCGCATTTCCAGAAAACGCCCGAGCAGCAGCAGGAAAGTGAACATACAGACAGAGTCGAAATAAACTTCGACGCCCTGGTTGAACGTGCTCCAGATACTGGCGCAGAAGGCGAGAATAATTGCCAGTGACACAGGTACATCCATGGTCAGATGGCGTGTCTTCAAATCGCGTATTGCCGCATCAAAGAAAGGTCGGGCGCTGTATAACACGACTGGTAAGGTCAGAATCATTGACGCGAAGCGCATAAATACTTCGTACTGCTCTGCCATGCCAGCATACAGGGGCACCGCAAGCATCATCACCTGCATCATGCCGATACCGGCGACGGCGAGCCGCCGGATCGCTTTCTTACCCTCACGCTCGCGCTGCGCGTCGTCTTCCGTTGATGAAAACGGTGCGGCTTTGTAGCCGAGGCGATAGATGGCTTCGAATATCTGGGATAGTGCGATGTCGGTATTATTCCACGCAACGACGAGTCGGTGGTTCGAGAGATTCAGTGTCGCCCGTTCGACACCTTTGAGTTGATTAACTCTGTGCTCAATCAACCAGGCACAGGCAGCACAACTGATTCCGTCGATAATCAGCGTCGCTTCTTTCTGCTCTCCCTGCGTTGCAACAAACTGCTTCTGCAAGGCTTCGCTGTCATACAGACTGAGAGACTCGCGAGCGGTCAGGACCTCGTCGTCTTCGTTTGCAGGCGATATCTGTGGGAGTTCTGTGCGGTGGCGGTAGTAATCTTTGAGACCAGAAGCAACGATGGTTTCGGCCACGGCTTTACAGCCTGGGCAGCACATGGGTTCTTCTTTGCCATCGATGATGGCCGTCCACTGCTGGCCTGCTTTCAGCGGTTCACCGCAGTGAAAGCAGGGCGTACGGAGGCTTTGCGTCATTGAGTGACTGTCTGAATCTTCTTACCGTTTTCGATGACTGTACGCGCTGTAACGCGCCACTCCTGATCCGGGCTGGTCAGCCAGATAACGCGCTTCTGCGGCAGCTCCAGCTCATTGGCGGCAACGTACTGACCACCCGGAGTACGCTGCAGAAACAGAGTAAGGTCACGATCTTCAAGTGTTGGATGAATCAACTGAAGCTGCAGAGAGCCAGGGTCTTCATCCGCAATGGATGTCGCGTTTACGATGATTTCATCTTCGGTGAAGGTCAGGTCTGCCTGAACATTGAGGCGACGGGCGCCCTCATGAAACCGCAGATCCTGCGTATAGCTCATGCCATCCTTGTAGTAACTGTTGCTCACGAGCGAGTCTTTGGTGTCGAGTGCGAGTGACAACATGATGAAGCCCCATACTACAGCGGCGAGCGGTACGCCGATGACAAGCAGCATCATGGGTTCTTTGTACCAAGGGGTCGTCTTTTCGCTAGTCATGCAAGGTATCCGGGGAAAAATGAAAAATCGCCCAAGTGTAACTACTTGGGCGATGGGGCTCCAGTGCTTCTGTGTCAGGAAGTTATATGACGTTCAGATCGCTCTTGGAGCGATAAAACGGCTTTCTTCCCGGGTCACTTCTTCACCTGTATCTTTGTTGACGATGACGAACTCAATGTCCGTTTTACTGGCGGAGGTTTTCACCTCATCCGGGTCGATTTCAAGGTTGATGGTGGTCTCTTTCAGCTCATTAACGCTGAGTTGATACTCAGTGTCACCAAGCAGTCTGATACCATCAAGACCGTCGACGCTCAGAATATAGGTGTGTGACTCCTGAGACATATTCATCATCTTCAGGGTATAGGCATTCTGAATCGTATCGTTCACTGTGACCTGATAGAGGCGACCACGATCGCGTTCGATATCCAGCTCAAACGGTGTGCGGTCGAGGATGGCATAGCCCAGGCCAGCCATCATCAGGATCATGGCGCCGGCGTAGCCAAACAGGCGAGGGCGAAGAATATGAGTTTTCTTGCCTTCAAGCTCGTTCTCTGTGGTATAGCGGATCAGACCTTTAGGCTTATCGAGTTTTTCCATGATGTCATCACAGGCGTCGATACACAGCGCACAGCCAATGCACTGGTATTGCAGGCCATCGCGGATATCAATACCGGTTGGACATACCTGAACACACATTGAGCAGTCGACACAGTCGCCGAGTTGTTGTGTGTCGCCATCTGCTTTCGCTTTTTTACTGCGTTTGCCACGAGGTTCGCCACGGTTGTAATCGTAAGATACGGCGAGGGTGTCGTTATCGTACATAACCGACTGGAAGCGGGCGTATGGGCACATATAGATGCAGACCTGCTCGCGCATCCAGCCAGCGTTCAGATAAGTAGCAACCGTAAAAAAGCCGATCCAGAACATGGCCCAGGCACCGACGTCTCCGAAGGTGAAAATATCGACAACCAGCTCACGAATCGGAGTGAAGTAACCAACGAAGGTGACCCCTGTCCAGAAAGCAACAACCAGCCAGGCGATGTGCTTAATACTCTTTTTACGCAGTTTCTCTGCCGACATCGGCGCTTTATCCAGCTTCATCCGCTGGTTGCGGGTACCTTCAGCGCGTTCTTCGATCCACATAAAAATAAAGGACCACGCCGACTGCGGGCAGGTGTACCCGCACCAGATCCGTCCGGCAAAATTGGTAATCGTAAACAGGCCAAAGGCACAGATAATCAGCGCCCAGGACAGCAGCATGAAATCCTGAGGCCAGAAGGTGACGTTGAAGATGTGGAATTGACGTGCCGGAAGATCAAACAGTACCGCCTGACGGTCACCAATATTGATCCAGGCCGTACCAAAGTACCCCAGCATCAGCGCCCATAAAGACCAGGTGCGGAGCTTCTGAAAGAAGCCTTCAACTTCGCGGACGTAGATTTTTTCGCGCTTCTGATACAGGTTGACGGTGTCTGAGGCTTTGTCAGATTTTTTGCTGGGCGGGGTGACGTCTTTGACCGGGATTTTACTCATAACTACTGATCACCTTGTTGCTGGGGTGAGTTCGGAATCAGTGACGCTGATTCTCGTTTTAGACAACTCTTATATAACGAGTTGATTATATAGTTTTTGGTCGTTGGTCGGGATAAAAAAAGCGGCCCGTGGGCCGCTTTTTATTGTTTTCTTGCTCTAGCTCAAGAGGGGAGCGGAGCCCCCGCTTGATTACTTGTCTTGCGACAGAGAGTAGACGTACGCAGACAGAACGTGAACTTTCTCTTCGCCGAGGATCTCAGCCTGAGCTGGCATTCTGCCGGCTCGACCGTAGCGGAGAGTAGTTTCGATCTGCTTGGTAGAACCACCATAGAGCCAGATTTCATCAGTCAGGTTAGGTGCACCAACGAGTTGGTTACCTTTACCGTCTGCACCGTGACAAGCAACACACAGCATGTCGTACTGTGGCTTGGCTTTCGCAGCAGCGTCTGCATCGTGCTCAAGACCTGACAGGCTACGGACGTACTGAGCCATGTCTTTGGTGCCTTGCTCACCCAGAGCGGCTTCCCATGCAGGCATCGCCGCCTGACGACCATACATAATGGTTTGCTTGATCTGTGCAGGTTCACCACCGTACAGCCAATCGTGGTCTGTCAGGTTGGGGAAGCCTTGTGCACCCATAGCGTTAGAGCCGTGGCATACCGCGCAGTAGCTCTTGAACAGGCGACCACCGGTCTGCATTGCTTCTTCGTTCTGAGCAAGCTCAGCGATGGGCGTTGCCAGATAGCCTTCGTACAGAGGTGCGATCTTCTCATCGAACGCCTGAACTTCGGCTTTCCACTGGTTAGTCTGTGTCCAGGTAACGTCTTCGCCGTCAACTTTAACGGTACCGATACCGTCGAAGTTCGCCAGGCCATAGATACCGATGTAACCGAAACCGAATACGATGGTTGCCCAGAACATGCCTACCCACCAACGTGGCAGTGGGTTGTCCAGTTCTTCAATACCGTCGTAAGAGTGGCCGGTAGTTTCGTCTGTTTCTTCTTTCTTCTGACCTTTACTGGTGTAAACGATCAGGATACCGCAGGCAATCATGGACCCGATGACAATCGCCTGGACCCAGAAACTCCAAAATGAGCTCAACATAATTATTTACTCCGATCTTTATCGTCGTCCGCGGGCATTTCTGTGTTATCCCGGAAAGGGATATCGCCGTCATCCTTGAAGCGCTGCTTACGGCTTGAACCGTAAGCCCACCAGATGATGCCCATGAAAGCGATCAGAGCGAATACTGATCCAAGGCCGCGAACGTCGTTAATATCCATAGGGTTACCGTTTAGTGACGACTGTGCCCAGCTGCTGAAGGTAAGCAACCAGAGCTTCGATTTCGGTGACACCGTCAACCGCGTCTTTTGCACCTTCAATGTCTTCGTCTGTGTACGGTACGCCGACCATACGCAGAGCTTTCAGCTTGTTAGGTGTATCACGACCGTCAACCTTGTCTTCAAACAACCATGGGTAAGATGGCATTACAGACTCAGGTACAACGTCACGCGGGTTGTACAAGTGCGCACGGTGCCACTCATCAGAGTAACGACCACCCACACGGGCCAGATCAGGACCAGTACGCTTAGAACCCCACAGGAATGGGTGCTCGTAAACGTGTTCACCTGAAGTAGACGGAGGACCATAACGCTCAGTTTCTGCGCGGAACGGACGAACCATCTGGGTGTGACATACCGCGCAACCTTCACGCATGTAGATGTCACGGCCTTCAACCTGAAGTGCAGTCAGCGGCTTCAGGCCTTCAGCAGGTTGTTGAGTGTTCTTATCAAAGAAGAGTGGAACAATCTCAGCGAGACCCGCCCAGCTCAGTGCGATAACAATCAGCACCACCATGAGCGGTAAGTTCTTTTCAATATTCTCGTGCTTAATCATTTACCAGACTCCTTAAGCGTGTGCTGCAACCGCGGCTTCTTTCTTAGCTTCGCGGGTGGTCATGTAAACGTTGAACAGCATGATCAGCATACCAGTCAGGAAGAAAGCACCGCCCAGTACACGAACCACGTAACCGCCATGAGAAGCTTCAACAGATTCAACGAAGCTGTAGGTCAGAGAACCGTCTTCGTTCACTGCACGCCACATCAGACCTTGCATGATGCCGTTCACCCACATTGCTGCGATGTACAGAACAGTACCGATGGTCGCCAGCCAGAAGTGAACATTGATCAGGCCGATAGAGTACATCTGACCAGCCTTACGACCGAACATGATAGGAATCAGGTGATACAGAGCACCGATAGATACCATAGCAACCCAACCCAGAGCGCCTGAGTGTACGTGGCCGATAGTCCAGTCAGTGTTGTGAGACAGCGCGTTTACCGTCTTGATCGACATCATCGGGCCTTCAAAGGTAGACATACCGTAGAAAGACAGAGAGACAACCAGGAAGCGCAGGATAGGGTCAGTACGCAGTTTGTGCCATGCGCCTGACAGCGTCATCATACCGTTGATCATACCACCCCACGAAGGAGCCAGCAGGATCAGAGACATAACCATACCTGAAGTCTGAGCCCAGTCTGGCAGAGCAGAGTAGTGCAGGTGGTGAGCACCAGCCCAAACGTAGATAGAAATCAGTGCCCAGAAGTGAACGATCGACAGACGGTAAGAGTAAACCGGACGACCCGCCTGCTTAGGCACGAAGTAGTACATGATACCCAGGAAGCCTGCAGTCAGGAAGAAACCTACCGCGTTGTGGCCCCACCACCATTGAATCATGGCGTCTACGGTACCAGCCCATACAGAGTATGACTTGGTCAGTGACACAGGCACTGCCAGGTTGTTACCCACGTACAGGATCGCAATCATGATCATGAATGCAGCGAAGAACCAGTTAGCAACGTAGATGTGGCTTTCTTTACGGATAGCCAGCGTGCCAAGGAAGTTAATCACATAAGAAACCCAGACCAGAGTTACCAGGATGTCGATTGGCCATTCCAGCTCTGCGTACTCTTTAGTAGAGGTCAGACCCATAGGCAGAGTGATGGCTGCTGCAACGATCACTGCCTGCCAGCCCCAGAAGGTGAAGCTTGCCAGAGTGTCTGAGAACAGACGGGTACGACATGTGCGCTGAACAATGTAATAGGAGGTTGCGAACAGAGCGCAGCCGCCGAAGGCGAAAATCACCGCATTGGTGTGAAGAGGACGCAGACGTCCGAAAGAGAACCAAGGGGTATCGAAGTTCAGTTGAGGCCATGCCAGCTGAGCAGCGATGAGTACACCGACTGCCATGCCAACAACACCCCAGACAACAGTCATGATGGCAAACTGTCTTACCACCTTGTAGTTGTATTCTGGATGGTCAAATGCTGTGCTCATGATCAGATTCCATTAAACAGCGAGGGTTAGAGGGTTAAAAAATCGGCGCAATTATCGTCGCTGGACTCCCCATTTGCAAATAATCCATGTAAAAAAAGTGCCATAAATACAGCGGCTTAGGGCAGTTTTTACACGAATGATAATCAAATGAGAATCAGTCGTATTGATATTCGATTGAAAATCTGACAGTTCTACGTGCCTCGCCAGGACATAAAACCCAGACTCAACCTGCGCATACTCCAATTTTACCGCACCTGTGCAGCCCAATTGCAGCCCCTGCATGGTATTACTGTCGTAAACAGGAGTATTGACCCAGCTCAAGCCTTGACGCAGAACGTCCCAGAGCCAGAATACGCGCAACCAGAACCACAAATAACGAAACTCTTGAGGTGTAGGCCAAAGAGTAGAAGAGGAGCACCATATGGCCAGTGAACAGACTCAGGAAATGCTCGACTCCTTCGTCGTTGATGGGAAAGAGGGCCAGCCAACACTGATCCTGGCGCATGGCGCAGGTGCGGATCTATCAAGTGAATTCATGGCTGACATGGCCGGTAAGATCGCGGCGCACGGTATTCGCGTGATGCGGTTTAACTTCCCATACATGATTAAGCGCGCGCAAGATGGCAAGAAACGACCACCAGACCGCGCTCCAAAACTTATTGATGCTTACGCAGAACTTGTTGAAGAGCTGGATACTCCATGCGTCATTGGTGGTAAAAGCATGGGTGGGCGTATCGCCAGCATGCTTGCCAACGGCAATGATGTGCCTACACAGGTGCAAGGCTGCGTCGCATTGGGTTATCCATTCCACCCGCCAGGAAAACCGGACAACCTGAGAACAGAACACCTGTTAGCACTCAAAACACCGACGCTCATTGCGCAGGGCACACGCGATGCGATGGGGACAAAAGAAGAAGTATCGGGTTACGGGTTAGACAAAACACTCGAACTGGTCTGGCTCGAAGACGGAAACCACGACCTGAAACCAAGAAAGGCATCCGGTTATACCCATGATGCCCACCTTCAAGCAACCGCAAAGCACGTCGCCGACTTTGTAAAACGCTGCCTGTAGGCGGGGATCACATCCCCGACCTGTGCGTGAGCCGGTCGGTGTTGGTTGTGGGAGCGAATCAGCCGAAGGCTATTCGCGAACGAACCCCATACTTCTGCACATCACGCCGTAAGAATTGTGATCTTCTCCTGCGTTTCCAGAATCGGCTGAATCGACGCAATCACACTGGCACGCTCTGGCGACTTCGCCCATGCCTGCCAGGCTTCAACACTCGTCCAGTTAGTGATAATCATCCGACGGTTCTCTTTCTTCACATCTTTATAGCTGGCACCTGACACATAACCCGGCGCTTCGAGAATCGCACGCAAGGTGTTCTTAACCGCAGCTTCATATGTCGTTTCCATATCTGCGGCAATCTCACGCTCGATAATCACTTTAATCATTGCAGGGGCTTCCTTCTGATGTTTCTCAATATCAAGTAAGGTATGGGCCGATGGTGTGTATTGCAACCACGAAAACCCAAAAAGCGGAACAAAGAACCAATATGGCCAACAGCGACCTGATTCAGCGACTTCACCGCCTGTTCTCTGAACAGACAACGGGCCTAAACACCATGATGCTCGCCGCAGAAACCGGCGTTGGCCCGGCCGAGCTACAAAGTGCATTGCAACAACTTAAAAGCGACTACAACGCACCGCTGGAATACGACACCGACAGCCGCACCTACCGCTATCGTAAAACACCGGAGCAAAGCTTCGAACTGCCGGGCCTGCAACTTACCGCGACCGAACTTCGTGGCTTGGCCATCGTCCTTAACATACTTAATGACCTGAACCCCGGGCAGGGCAGCGGCGAACTGAACCGCATCCATGAGCAGGTCTCGCGGCTTACAGAAGAGCGCGGTGTTGACCTTAGCGAACTGACACAACGCATCCGCATCCTCAGTGCCACGCGCCGTCCGGTAAACCAGAACATCTACCAACAAGTCAGTGACGCACTGTTCGCGCGAAAACAACTGCATATCCATTACGTCGCCAGTGATCAAAGCCTGAGTGAGCGTAACGTCAGCCCACAAACGCTGGTTTACTACCGAGACCACTGGTACCTCGACGCCTGGTGCCACAAACGCAAGCAACTGCGCACTTTTATGCTCAGCCGCATTAACAGTGCGTACCAAACCAGCGAAAGTGCAAAAGAGTTTGAACAGAGCGAACTCAACGACCACTTCCATAACAGCTATGGCATCTTCTCTGGCGGCGAACAGCACACCGCAGAGCTCATCTTTATGCCCGGTGCCGCCCACCTCGTCGCCCAACAACAATGGCACCCCGATGCTAAAGGCCAGTGGAAAGGCGACGAATACCACCTCAGCCTCCCGTACAACGACCAGCGTGAATTACTCAGAGACATGCTCTCTTATGCACCCAACGTCATCATTACTGCACCCGAAGACCTCAAAGCCGCCTACCGAAAACGACTGCAGGAAGCGCTGAATCGCAACCTGTAAACCTGATGGCATAGCGGGTGCTGCACTCTTATTTCTGTTGTAGGAGGGAAGCGTCTTCCCGACCCCATGCCAGATATCCGCTTCTGTAGGAGCGCAACGCGAAGCTTGCGCGATCGGTGTATCTCACAGTGCGAGCGAATCAGCCGGGAGCTCTTCACAAATCCCATAGTTGTAGGAGGGGATCATATCCCCGACCTGTGCCTTGGGGGTTTTCTTCGAGTAGGAGCGCCTCAGTCAGCGTGCCTGGCTATGCACGAAATTTGCTCGAGTCAGTTCTGTATTAATTGTGGGAGCAAATCAGCCGGAGGCTATTCGCGAATATTCCTCGGTAATGTATAGTCACGCCCCAACCCCCGAACAAAAGGATTTGTACGTGTCCACAACACAAGAACCTATCAAATACCTCGAATACCGGGTGGAACCGGGCGACACACTCTCATACATACTTGCCCAATTTTACGATGCCGGTTTTGGATTTAATGAATACAAACGACGGGTTGCGGATATCATTGAGTTGATCTTATAGGGACCAAGGTAGATTTTGTTTCGGGCGCAGGAGTCGGTGCAGTATGTCGCAGGTGATGATGGAGCAAGCTTTCCTCCTTATGATGTATTCGTTTGCAGCATTCTGGATATGGACAATGATATCGGTCGGCTTCCTGCTAGCTACGCCGAAGGCCTTTCTGGAAAAATATTTTTGCCCGCCATATTTCCGCTCGGCAGAGGTCATCATATTTTCAGGTTTTCCTTCAAATCTGATCCGTAACGTAATGTTTATTCGTTTGCTGGCTTCGCCGTCATCAGGGAGAGTGCGTGGCCTGACCGACGCATATCGAGACGTTCCCTCGTGGCTCATTACTTACGCCAAAGTTCTGTACATCAGTCTTATCCTGGTACTGATCTGGATGTTCGGCATATTGGCATTCTGGGGCTGCTATTTTGCGTACGACCGCTGGATTGCCTGACGTAGACTACCTGGCATCTCCGGAAAACACGCGCCAATTGCAACTTCCGCGCATGGGATGCGCTCCTACACGTACGCGGAACCCAACTCTGTAGGAGCCCGTCCCACGGGCGAAGGCGTTCATGGGGGGATGTATCAAGGCTATTCACAATAATCTTTGATACCCTCTACCAACATCAATCAAACGGAAGCTGACACGATGGGACGTTACGACGTAATCGGAAGTGAGGGGGAGTACGAACCAAGTTCCGACGGCAAGGTTCTGGCAAATAAAGCTCATATATCTGGCATTAACGAGATTAACGTCGCAGAAACAGAACTGCTCCAGGACCTCTACGCATATGTATTCGGGCACTTTCCGCAAGAGTTGAATTGGAACGTGATATGCCAGTGGCACCGAATGTGGTTGGGAAATCTATATCCATGGGCTGGAAGCCACCGCTCGGTCGATATGTCCAAGCCTGAAATTCACTTCGCTTCTCCACTGCAGATATCGAAACTGGCGACAAGGTACGATGAAACCTATCTTAGTCAGTTCGAAGATCTGCCAGAAACTGACGATGAAGACCTCATTCTCTTCTTAGCTGAGATGCATGTTGAATTCATACTGATCCACCCCTTTCGGGAGGGTAATGGCCGCATATCGCGTTTATTGATGGATGTCATGGCCGTTAAAGCCGGGTTGCAACCACTTGATTACACATTGTGGGACGAGAACAAAGAATTTTACTTCAAAGCTATACAGGCAGGCCGGGATGGCGATTATCGGCACATCGCAAGGCTGGTTGGGGATGTGCTAGAAAATCAGGCGCTGGGATAAACCGTCCGATTTAAAGCGCCAGAGTCAGGTTTTTGTACTGGCGAGCACCTTCTTTCAGGCGTTTTTCTATCACCGCCGTTGCTTCACCGGTTTCGATCGCACTTGAGCTGGCCACAGACCTCAACAGGCGAGACTTTGATATTTCAGCTTGTTCCGTCTTGCGTCGGCGAACCATAGGATGGCCTCCACGAAAATGTATTGAAAGTATAGCATCCCACATAGCCGATTGTCCTGTCGGGAAGCAGCCACTCTCGGTTTTTCCCCGCACCCTTTTCGCGCACAGGATGCGCTCCTAAACATACGCAGAACCGAACTCTGTAGGAGCCCGACCTACGGCGAAGGCGTTCCCTCCTATTTATGGTCAACAGCGCCAATCTCCCCTTACCCATTCCCTCAAGTCTGATACCATGCCTCTACTACTAAGAGGACATGGAATGCCCACTGTGACAGAAAACCCGCTCACATACCGCGACCAGCAAGCATATCGCCTGATAGAGCAGGTTGCCCTCTGGGAAGGTCGAATAACCACGAATACTCTGCAAGATGCGTTTGGCTGTAGCCGAGGCACCGCCAGTCCAATCATCCAGAGTTACCTCGATGCCTGCCCAGAAAACCTGATGTATTGCACTAAACGCCGCGGCTATCTGCCTACAGAGCAATTCGTACCCCGGTATTCCACCGGTACGCTCGAAGAATATACCCAGCTCAGATACCCGGGTGTGTCAGAATTTCCGGCATATCCCATGCAAATGCTGCAACGCCGACCAGACCCAACCATCGTCCGGCCGATTCTTAAAGCAATAGGAAATCAGGAGCGTCTAGACATCAGCTACGCCTCGTTTACCTCTCCTGATGACGGTGACCGCATCATCAGCCCGCACAAACTGGTCAACGACGGCGCACGCTGGCACGTCCGCGCCTGGTGTGAAAAGAATCAGGACTTCCGTGACTTCGTGCTTTCACGTATTCAGGCAGTCTACGGCACGGAAGGTAAAGCCGCAGCCGACGCCAGTGACGACGAAGGCTGGAATCACCTGCTCACCGTCACCATCGAGCCCGACATGCGCTTAACCGAAGCGCAGCAAAAGCTCGTCGCGCTCGACTACGGCATGGAACAAACCAGCACCGGCGGATACCAGCGCAGCTACGAAGTACGCAGGGCTCTGTTGATCTACACATTGCAGAACCTGCGCCTCGACCGCCCGCGCGAACGCGGTGAAGCTCAGCAGATTATGCTCACGCCCGAATGCCAGCGGGCACTGATGCCGTATCTGCCATAAACATAAAACAAAAGTGTGTCCAAAAACCGTACATGTGATTCCGTACAGTGATTGAGCAGAAAAAATTAAGACGGTGTAATGCAGGGGCATTGGACGCAGGCAGTATGCCACCGCAGTTGAACGTACTTTATATAGGGGAAGTACCTTCAAACACATTTTCGGGCCATTGAGCGTAAGGATGCGAAGGTAGAAAGGAAGCAGGCCACGGAAGGCCAATTAAATACGATAGAACCAGAATAAGAGGCTCACCATGACCATATATACGATTGATACCAACAATGAGCAGAATCCGCTGGAGCAGCTGGAGTCTGCGACCTTCGCTGCGCTTGACTACAAAGAGCGAGATCATATTCAAGAATGGGTTGATAAAACACCGGGCTGCCTCGGTGAGCCCCTGCTTATGTTGGGTAAAGAATTCGACGAGTTTAATAAATCCCGTGATCGTCTGGACCTGCTCGCGATGGATGCCCGTGGCAATCTCGTTGTCATCGAAAACAAGCGCGACGACAGCGGCAAAGATGTCGTCGGGCAAGCGATTAAATACGCCGCCTTCTGCTCGACCTTTTCAGAGCAGGACATTATTAAGATTCACAGTAAAAAGTTCCCCAATAGCGACGACAGCCTTCAGGCTGCTCGAGACGATATTGAGAGCTTTCTCGCTGAAGAGCAGGAATACGACAGTGAGCTGGGATATAACCACGATCAGCGCATTATCATCGTTTCTGGCGGCTATAAACCAGAAGCCATCAGCGCAGCGGTTTGGGTGCTCGAGAAAAATATCGACATTACCCTCATCAAACTCGACATCTACGAGATAGGTGAAGGTGCCAACAAGACTCAGCTGATCAACATCGACAGAATCTTGCCAAGCGCAGACCTGTCCAACGAGCTGGTACGCCTGAAAACCGAACAGCAGCGAACTCGCAACGCGTCACAGCGAGCCGCGCTTCATGTCCAGCTCTGGTCAGAAATTCAGCAACGCCTGAATGAGCGTAACGTAAGCTTGTTCTCGGTCGAAACCATCAGTGATCGCTCGTACTTTAACGGCAAAAATATTCGTGGCGGCTTGTCCATGAATATGGGCCTTAATGATAAAGATGCCCGTGTCGAAGTGCGAATCCGGATGAACAAAGCAGGCGCTACTGCGAAAATGTTCGACTGGTTACAAAGCCACAAAAACGATATTGAAACAGCGCTCTCCGGCTACAAAGTTTCCTGGGAGCCGGAGGCCGAGCGAAAAGCCTGTCGTGTTGCACTTCGTTGGGATATCGACCTGAAGGACGAATCAACCCATGAAAAAATCATTGAACAGATGGTTGAACGCACACAGAAGTTTCACAAGGTGCTGTACCCTATTCTCGATGAGGGGCTGGCTCACCACCAACTGTAAATTATCCGCTGGGGTGATTACATGAACGATAAGACTTTGGAATTGTTCGACGCCGCATACGCGGGTGATATCGAAAAAGTGAAAGTCTGCATTGACCGTGGTGGAGACGTAATCGCCATAAACTCTTGCGGCGACACACCGCTGATCGAAGCTATAGCTTCCGATAACGCAAAGAATCGGGTCGCGATAGTCAAACTACTCATTGAGCATGGCGCAGACCCTGACTTCAAAGGCGAGGAGAATTGCGGCGTGCTGTTTCAGGCAATCCTGAATAAAGACCCTGAAATCATGGAAATTCTGCTGCACAACGGTGCTGACCCGAATTTCGATTTAGATGGGGAATCGCTTTATGAGCGGGCCTCGTTCGACTACCTATACGATGCTTTCAATCTAAAGCTGCCGTTGAAGCCGACCGAGCAGGATGCTGCGAATGAAGAAGCGTGGTTAGATTTTCTCGACCGCTGTGCGGAAATAGCAGAGGTATTTAAGCCTGAATTCTTGAGAGTGTTGTTGAAGTACGGAGCTGGTGTATCAGATGAAACTCAAAAAGTGTAAGGATGAAGCTTCTGGCTGTTTAAGTCTGATACCATACCTCGACATAGAAGAGGACACGGAATGCCAATCCCCGATTACCAAACCCTGATGCGCCCGGTGCTGGTCACTCTCGATACTCACGGCGATATGTCGCTGCGCAATCTGGTCGACCTGCTCAGCGATCAATACCAGCTCACCGACGAAGAACGTCGCCGCAAGACGCCCAGCAAGCGCAGCCCGCTGATGTACAACCGTGTTGCCTGGGCGACAACGTATCTGCGCAAAGCAGGCCTGATTGAAAGCCCGCAACGCGGAATCAGCCACCTCACGGCAATCGGCAGGCAAGCACTGGTAGAGAGCCCTGAAAAGATCGACGCCAGCTACCTCAAACAATTCGAAGCCTTCGAAGAATTCAGAGCCATTGATAACCGCTCCACAGAGGCGACTGAAACTCAAACCGTAGAAGTATCAGAAGCCCTCGACCCCACAGAACGTCTCGAACAAGCCCATCAGGAACTGCAGGCCAGTCTGGCCGATGACCTGATCGCACAAGTAAAACGCCAGACCCCCGAATTCTTCGAAAAACTCGTCGTTGAGCTGATGCTCGCCATGGGCTACGGCGGTTGGAGCGAGAAAGCAGGGCAGGCCACTCAATACACCAACGACGGCGGCGTCGACGGCATCATCAACGAAGACCCGCTCGGCCTCGATACCATCTACCTGCAAGCCAAACGCTACACCGACAACAGCGTCGGCCGCCCGGATGTACAGGCGTTTGTCGGTGCCTTAGAAATGAAACGCGCCAGAAAGGGTGTATTCATCACTACCAGCCGCTTCAGCCGTGATGCCATTGACTACGTCAATATGATTGAGAAAAGAGTAGTACTGATCGACGGCGTACAACTGGCAGAGCTGATGATCCGCTACGACCTCGGCGTTACCGTCAAAGAGACCTATCAGGTAAAATCGCTCGATACAGACTATTTCACAGACGATTGAGCGCTTCGAATAAAGGAAGAGTAGTGTTACTGGATAACAAAACCAGCGGCCACGTTGGTATCGAACTGAAAAAACGCACCTTTTCTGGCTCCAGGCTCTCTGTTCTGTCGAGCCTGTTTACCCTATACGGTTTTGCCTCGCTGAAGCACGAGCTGAAGCAGCTGGAGTCAGCAAGGATCATCTTCAGTGAATGGGATTCGCTCAATCTGCAGAACCTGGTGGGTTCTGATTCAGACGTTCGCCTACTAAATCAGCTGCAACAAAAACGCATCGCCAGCGAGTTCTCACAATGGCTGGCAAACAAGGCTGAAGTGAAAGCCAGTGTGCGGCCTCAGCCGGGGCAGAACATTATTCACCTGGGTGTACCTGAACAAAAAGGCGTACCCGAACAAACAGGCTCGCCCGAGCAAAGTTTTGCCATCAGCGGCAGTGCCACGCTCAGCCCAACCGGGCTCGGCGACGTGCGCTCCGACTCCCTGCACATGAACATGGGCTTGTCTGATCCAGAGAGCACCCGGCAGCTTCTGACGTGGTTTGATAATGTCTGGGCTGATGCACAGAGTCTTCGTGATATTAAGAATGACCTGATCGCCAGATTGGATACCATCGCCGCCGATCAACCGGCCAGCTTTATCTATTTCCTCACGCTATTTCATTTGTTCAAAGACTTCCTCGAAGACATCGACGAAGACAACATCATTCGCAGTAAAACCGGCTTTAAAGATACCCTGGTCTGGAACAAACTCTACAAATTCCAGAAAGATGGTGTGCTGGGTGCAATAGACAAGCTCGAAAAGCACAACGGCTGCATCATTGCCGACAGTGTGGGTTTGGGTAAAACCTTTGAAGCCCTGGCTGTCATCAAATACTACGAACTGCGTAACGATCGGGTGCTTGTTCTATGCCCGAAAAAGCTTCGTGACAACTGGACCATGTACACGGTCAACGACAAGCGCAACCTGCTCGCCGCTGACCGCTTTAATTACGACGTACTGAACCATACCGATCTGACCCGACCGAAAGGTTACTCCGGCGAAATCAATCTGGAGACACTGAACTGGGCAAATTACGACCTGGTGGTCATCGACGAATCCCACAACTTCCGTAACACACCGAGCAAGGCGGAAGGTAAAAGCCGCTATGAGCGCCTGATGAACGACATTATCCGCTCAGGAGTGAAAACCAAGGTGCTGATGTTGTCGGCAACGCCGGTCAACAATCGCATGAACGATCTGAAAAATCAGGTCGCCTTCATTACCGAAGGTCGGGATGATGCCTTTGCCGAACAGGGTATCAAAAATATTGAATCCACTCTGCGCCTGGCGCAGAAGCAATTTAATCAGTGGGTCAGTGAGCCGGTCGAAAAGCGTACCACCGCAGCCTTGCTCGACATTATGAGCTTTGACTACTTCAAGCTGCTCGATATCGTTACCATTGCCCGTTCCCGCAAACACATAGAAAAGTACTACGGCACCGAAGATATCGGCCGCTTCCCAACTCGTTTGCCACCGAAAAACATCTATGCCGACATCGATGCATCCGGCGAGTTTCCGCCCTTAAAAGACGTTAACAGAACCATCCGGCGGCTGTCCCTGGCGGGTTATTCTCCGCTGAAATTCGTGCGAGAAGCCAAAAAAGCCGAGTACGCTCGTCGTTACGATAAAGCCGTAGGCGCAGGCAAAGGGGTATTCAAACAGGTTGACCGTGAAGAAAGCCTGATTCATCTCATGCGCGTCAATTTGCTTAAGCGTATGGAAAGCTCAATTCACTCGTTCACGCTAACCGCTAGCAAACTGGCACAGCAGGTCGACCGACTGCTGGCCAAAATTGATGCCCACGAATCAGAAGAACTGACCGAGCTGAATATCGAGGATATTCACGACGTTGAGCTGGAGTCCACCGAACTGGAAAGTTACATGGTGGGCAACAAAACCAAAGTGTTACTGCAGGATATGGATCTCATCCGCTTCCGCCAGGAACTGGAAGCCGACCGCGAGTTTTTAAACCACATTGCAGAAACGGCGCAAAGTGTGAATGCAGGCCGTGATGCAAAACTGGAGCAACTTAAACAGACTATTGCCAGCAAGGTGGCCAACCCACTTAACCCAGGTAATAAAAAGGTGATCGTCTTTACCGCGTTCGCCGACACCGCCCAATACCTGTATGCCCATCTGGCACAATGGGCGCACTCCGAACTGGGCATTCACAGTGCTTTGGTGACGGGCGGCGGTACCAATAAAACCACCATGACGGGCTTAGGTTCTGACCTCAATAACATTCTGACCGCCTTCTCGCCGATGTCCAAAGAGCGCAGCAAAGTAGACCCAACAGCTACGACCGAACTGGATTTACTGATTGCCACTGACTGCATCAGTGAGGGTCAGAACCTGCAGGATTGCGATACCCTCATCAACTACGACATTCACTGGAATCCGGTACGCATCATTCAGCGTTTTGGCCGTATCGACCGTCTTGGCAGTAAAAATACGCAAATCCAGCTCATCAACTTCTGGCCCAACATGGAACTGGATGAATACATCAACCTGGAAGCGCGTGTCTCCGGGCGCATGGTGTTATTGGATATATCCGCGACCGGTGAAGAAAACGTCATTGATGAAAGCGCCAAAGACATGAATGACCTGGAATACCGGCGCAGACAGCTACAGCAACTCAAAGACGCGGTCGTCGATCTGGAGGATATGAGTGGCGGTGTATCAATTACCGACCTCACTCTGAATGACTTCCGCATGGATTTGTCGGGCTATATGAACGACAAAGCCCGTCTAGCAATGCTGGAGCAAGCACCCTTGGGGCTGTATGCCGCCGCCAGTATTGACGAAAGTCTGGCCGCCGAAGGCATGAAACCCGGCGTCATCTTCTGCCTGAAAAATATCCGCAGCGGTAAAGATGCCGTTCAGGTCGATGACAACTACCCACTGGCACCGTACTTCCTGGTCTACGTGACCGGTGATGCGGAAGGCAGTACCGCGGTTGAGCTGAACTTTACCCAAAGTAAAAAAATACTCGATCTGCTCAAGCGCGAAGCCTTTAAGCACAAAACGCCGGATCAACCCGCC
>NZ_DDKU01000004.1:0-14669 GCF_002339775.1 Thalassolituus sp. UBA2590 | reverse complement strand
CCCGCCATAAGTGAAGTAAACCGTATCACTCGCCACGGGCGTGATATGAGCGACTTTCAGCATTTATTGGCCGTTGCCGTCGACAGCATTGCTGGCAAGAGCGAAGAGAAAGGAATCGAAAGCCTGTTCACAAAAGGGGGTACCGTGCTGACTGCGACCTCCAGTCAGGGCATTGAAGACTTTATGGTGGTGTCGTACCTGATACTGACGGCTACTAGCGATGGAGTCGGCCATGCCTGATTTAGGATTAAGCTCGCCACACTTCGAAGCCTTTCTGGCAGGCTTGAGAATACCCAATAGCTGCGTGCTCAATAAACCCCTGTTCAAAAAGATGTTTCAGGAGCACGCCGACCTGGACGCTAAAGACAAAAAGGCATTAAAAGACGATGTTGATAAAATCCGCTGGCTCTACACCTTAAAGCCCAGCACCATCAATATCGCGCCCTACAGTGACGACCTGCGTGACTACGGCGAGTTGGCTTTTCTGGTGGTGGAACTCAGTAGCGCTAAAAATGCAGAGCGACTCGGCCAACTGATCAACCGGGCTATACCTTACCCAACCGTCATTTTCTTTGTGCTCTCTGAACGCAAAACCGTAGAAGGCAGCACACCATCTGCCACAGAAGCAAATGCCGAATCGGATGTACCAGGTCGGGAATGTGAGTCAGAAAATGAAAACGCCAACGAACAACTGGCTATCTGCCTGGCGGATAAACGCATAAACAAGGCCGATAAAGAAAAGTGGGTCATTGAGGCGTTGCAGCTATCGCCTTGGCTGGGGTTGAGCAGCAAGACTGAAAGCGAGCAGCAATTTCTAAACAGCCTGACCTTTACCGGCCTGCCACACAGTAACTTCTGGCAGTTTTATCAAGCCATCATGGCCCGTGTACAAGCCCTTCAGTGTGCGCACATCAGCGGGCGCTTTCATTTGGCCAGCGGTGAAGTCACACAACAGCAAGTTGACCAGCTTAACCTTTACCGCAGTATCGAGAACGATATTAAAAAACTGCGTGCTCAGATCAAGCAGGCCGAGTTCAGCCAGCAAGTAGTGTTGAATACCCAGATTAAACAGCAGGAACAACGGCTCAAGCAGATCGCAGAAACTCTGTAACCGAATTGCAGAAAGCAGAAGCAGAAGAATCAAGAGGAAACACAGTGAAAAACGTTATTCCCCAAATAGACAGAAACAGCAGTGAATCAAAAAGCATGGACATCGTCGCCGACAACATCAGCAAACTCAAAGAACTGTTCCCGGAAGCCTTTACCGAAGACAAAGTGGATTTTGATGCTTTAAAAGAAGTGCTGGGCGACTACATTGAAGGCCGCGAAGAACGCTACAGCTTCACCTGGAATGGCAAAAGCAAAGCCCGCATGCTGGCACAAACCCCAAGTACTGGTACCCTGCGCCCATGCAAAGAAGAATCCGTTGATTGGGATACCACCCAGAACCTGTTTATTGAAGGTGACAACCTGGAAGTGCTCAAGCTTTTGCAAAAGAGCTATCACAAAAAAGTAAAAATGATCTATATCGATCCGCCGTATAACACGGGCAAGGATTTTGTTTATAAAGATAATTTTAAAGACAATATTAAAAACTATAAAGAGATTACCGGGCAGGTCGATGGCGACGGTCGAAATCTGTCAAACAATCCTGAGACCAGTGGGCGCTATCATACTGATTGGTTAAATATGATGTACCCACGATTGAAGCTTGCGCGAAACCTGCTGAAGGATGATGGGGTTATTTTTATTAGTATTGATGATAATGAAGTGGCAAATCTCCGAAGCGTCTGCGATGAAATTTATGGTGAAGAAAATTTTGTATCTCAGTTGACAGTTATTGTTAAGCCTGAAGGGCGTAGATATGGACACTTCGCTAAAACTCATGAATATATTCTAGTTTACTGTAGAAATTATGACTTACTAACCCTTAATGAGATTTTGGTGGAAGGCGCGAAGCATACTCATAGCGATAGCGAGGGAGGGTTTTCGTTAAAAGGTCTAAGGAATAGGAATGTCCAGGCTTTCAATTCGAAGAATAGGCCTAATTTAAGATATCCCTTTTATTGTGACCCTGGTAGCGCCGATAAAAATGGATTTATGAGTGTTTCAACGGTAGAAAAAGATGGGTTTATTCGAGTAGACGCTAGTACGGTAGACGGTCTCGAAAGTGTATGGAGGTGGGGTAAGGAAAAAGCGGAAAAAGAGAATAAGGAACTCGTTGCTTATCGCGGAAACGATGGTGATATAAGAATTTTTCAGAAGGAAAGAAAGCTAACTCAAATGGCAAAGAGCGTGCTATTTGGAAAGGAATTTATCTCTAATAAGGGTACTAAAGAGGTTCAGAGCTTAATTGGAAAAGGCTTATTTGATTTCCCTAAACCGATAGCATTGCTGAACCTTCTATTAGTGATCGGGACTGATGAAGATGCCCTTGTTTTAGATTTCTTTGCAGGTAGTAGTACAACATTTCATGCTTTAATGGAACTTAATATGGAGGATTCTGGGAGAAGAAAATGTATATCGGTCCAACTTCCTGAAAAGATAGAGAATAATAAAGCTGGATTTGAAACTATAGCGGATATCAGCAAAGAACGCATTCGCCGTGTTGCCACCAAAATCAAAGAAGAAAACCCGGATTACCAAGGCGACCTGGGTTTTAAAGTTTTCAAACTCGACTCTACTAATATCAAACCCTGGGAACTGGGCTTTGATCTGACGGAGCAGGATCTGGAAGATCAGATCTCCAATATTAAGCATGGTCGTACTGATTTGGATGTACTATATGAAATTCTAATCAAATCACGTCTCGAACTAACCCTACCAATTACAGAGCGCAGTGTGGCTGGCCATAAGGTATTTGATATCGGTATGGGCGCACTGATGATCTGCTTGTCGGACGACATTACCCTCGATGTGGTGGAAGGCATTGCTAAGCTCAAAGACGAACTGAATCCTGAAATCATGCGGGTGGTCTTCAAAGACGCCGGTTTTGCCGACGACGTGGTGAAAACCAACGCGGTACAGATTCTCAAGCAGGCGGGTATTGAAGACGTCAGGAGCCTGTAACATGAGCCAGAAAGACACGCCAGAATCGTCTGTTAATGTCGCCGCCACTGGACAAAGCGATGGGCCGCTGACTGGGTTCGATGGTTTGATAGGCTTGCTGGAGCAAACCCATGCCGTCGCACTACGGCAGGCCAGTCGGGCGACCCACAGCGCTCTCGTGGTACGAAACTGGTTATATGGGTGGTATATCTGTGAATACGAAGTGCACAGTCGCAGCCGTTCTGAGGTCTATGGCAAGCAGCTGATGGAGACCCTATCGAAGCGACTGACCGCAAGGTTGGGAAAAGGCTTTTCCCGGCGCACTCTGGATCAGTTCCGGCAGTTTTACCAGCACTCGCCAAAGATTGGGCAGACGCTGTTCGCCCAATCTTCAGGTGACCTTAAACAGGCGGTGCAACAACTGCTGGCCACGCCACCCACTCATGATGAGATTCAGCAGACACTGTCTGCCGAATCTTCCCGTCAGGCTGATAAGGTTAACCAGACCACTCAAAAAGGCCTCAGCGAATCTGACCTGATGCGTATCACTCAGGCATTGATGAGTCAGTTCCCCTTAAGTTGGTCCCACTATTTGTTCTTGCTGAGCATTGCCGATCCGGATGAACGGCAGTTTTACGAGGTGGAATGTGGTAACGAAGGTTGGTCTTTGCGTGAACTCAAGCGTCAGTTTGATGCCAGTCTGTACGAGCGGCTTGCCTTAAGCCGGGATAAAGCCGGGGTAAAAAAGCTTGCAGAGCAGGGGGCGATGGTCGATAAGCCGTCTGACGTGATTAAAGACCCTCTGGTGTTGGAATTTCTCGGATTTGAAGCGCATCACCGCTACTCCGAGACCGAGCTGGAAACGGCCATCATCGACAAGTTAGAGCACTTTCTGCTGGAGCTGGGGAAAGGCTTTTTGTTTGAGGCGCGACAAAAGCGCTTCACCTTCGATGAAGACCACTTTTATGTCGATCTGGTGTTCTACAACCGTTTGCTGCGTTGTTATGTATTGATTGATCTGAAAATTGGCGAGCTGAAACATCAGGATCTGGGCCAGATGCAGATGTACGTCAATTACTTCGACCGCTACGTCAAACTCGACGATGAGCAGCCCACCATTGGCATTGTGCTGTGCAAGAAGAAGAAAGATGCTCTGGTAGAAATTACCTTACCGGAAGGTGCCAACATTCACGCCGCCAAGTACCAGACCTATTTGCCTGATAAAAATGCGTTAAAGCAACAGCTTCAAGAGGCTCAGGCAGAGTGGGAGGCCATCCATGAAAGTGTTTCGGCAACGCAGGATAAAGATAACCAATGAAAATTCAATTTGATGCAAACCTGAATTATCAGCGTGATGCCATAGAGTCGGTAACGGGCGTATTCGCGGGCCAGGAAATCTGTCAGACCAACTTTACAGTAGCGCCTTTACAATCCTGGGAGGAAGGCTCGCTGTTCCATGGCACTCAGGAAGATACTCTGGGTATTGGCAACCGTTTGCGCCTGCTGGATGAAGACATCCACGCCAATATCCGCAAAATACAGCTGAAAAATGGCCTGGCACCGTCAGAAGATTTTGATTCCAAAGATGGCATCAACCTGACGGTAGAAATGGAAACCGGTACCGGAAAAACCTATGTGTATCTGCGTACCGTGTTTGAGTTGAACCGTTTGTACGGCTTTACCAAGTTTATTGTCGTTGTGCCGTCCATCGCCATTAAAGAGGGGGTGCAGAAGTCGCTGGAGATAACAGCGACGCACTTTAAAGAGCTGTATGAGAACGTTTCGTTCGATTCGTTCACCTACGATTCCAGTAAACTCTCAGACGTGCGTAATTTTGCTACCAGCCCTGATATTCAGATCATGGTGATCAATATCGACGCTTTCCGTCGAAGTTTCGCTGATCCAGAGAAAGAAAACAAAGCCAATATCATTCATCGGGCACATGACCGCATGACCGGTGCCAAGCCGATTGAATTTATCCAGCAAACCAATCCGATTGTGATTGTTGATGAACCCCAGAGCGTCGATACAACACCCAAAAGTAAAGACGCCATTGCCTCGCTTAACCCCATGTGCACGCTGCGGTATTCGGCAACCCATGTTGAAAAGCACCACATGCTTTACAAGCTGGATTCAGTCGATGCGTATGAGCAGAAGCTGGTGAAACAGATTGAGGTGGCAGGCATTGATGTGAAAGACGGCCACAATAAGGCTTATATCAAGCTGCTAAGCGTCAACAACAAGAAAAGCCCGATCAACGCCAAACTCGAAATTCATGCTCGTTTAAAGAATGGCAGTATTAAACCGAAGACCGTCACGGTGACCAGCGGAGCGGATTTGCTGGATAGCAAGTATAGCGGTGGTCGCGATATCTACGATGGCTACATTATCGAAGATATTGATTGCACCGAAGGCAGTGAATACATCAGCTTTACCAGTAAGCCCGACATTCTGAAACTGGGCCAGGCACTGGGCGAAGTGGACCCGGATGAATTTAAACGCCTACAGATCCGCAAGACCATTGAAGAGCATCTCGATAAAGAAATGCGCTTGCGCCCGCAGGGCATTAAGGTGCTGAGCCTGTTTTTTATCGACAAGGTCTCCAACTACCGCGCTTACGACGAAGACGGCAACCCGCAAAAGGGTAAGTTCGCCCTGATGTTTGAAGAAGAATACGATCGTGCCATTCGCAAACCCAAGTACAGCCAGCTCTTTGAAGGTGCCGATCTGGATACGGCGGCGCAAGGTGTGCATAACGGCTATTTCTCTGTCGATAAGAAGAAAGACAGTTCAGGCAATGAGATGGTGAAAGACTCATCGGGCAAAACTGCCGCCGATGAAAGCGCCTATAACCTGATTATGAAAGACAAAGAGAAACTGCTGAGTTTTGATTCAAAGCTCAAGTTCATCTTCTCTCACTCAGCGTTGAAGGAAGGTTGGGATAACCCGAACGTGTTCCAGATCTGTACCCTGAACGAAACGACCTCTGTCATCAAAAAACGCCAGGAAATTGGCCGGGGCTTGCGCATCTGCGTTAACCAGGATGGCGAACGGGTACATGGTTTTGCGGTGAATACCCTCACCGTGATGGCTAATGAATCCTATGAACAGTTTGCAGAAGAATTGCAGAAAGAAATCGAAAACGAAGAAGGCATCAGGTTTGGTGTGGTCGAAAAGCACCTGTTTGCCAATATCGTGGTGCCGGTTGACGATCACAATCACGAATACTTAGGCACTGAGGCTTCAAAACAGCTGTGGGACCACCTGCAGAATGAAGGGCACATCGATAAAAAAGGCAAAGTGCAAGACAGCCTGAAGGTATCGTTAAAGAACGGTACTCTGGCCTTGCCGGAGGCATTCCAGCCCCATGCAGCACAGATTGCCACGGTACTCAAAAAAGTATCCGGTAACCTGAACATCAAGAACCGTGATGACAAAGCCAAGGTTTCCCTGAACAAAGCGGTGTATCTGAGCCCCGAGTTTCAGGCGCTATGGGATCGTATTAAATACAAAACCACCTTCCGCGTGGACTTTGATACCAATGCGCTGATCGAAAAGTGCGCCGAAGAGATCAAGATCAACTTGCAGGTAGGTAAAGCGCGTTTTACCTACCGCAAGGCGAAGACTGAAATAGACCGTGGTGGAGTGCATACAGAGCAGGTTCAGGAAACAACCAGCGTGTATGAATCCCGTGCCTTTGATTTGCCGGATCTGATCACTTACTTACAGAACGAGACGAATCTGACACGCCGTACCATTGTTGCCATTATCAACAAAAGTGGCCGCTTGGAATCCTTCAAGAACAATCCGCAGAAGTTTATCGAGCAGGCCGCTAACATCATCAAAAGCCAGATGCGGCTGTTCATCGTCGATGGCATCAAGTACCAGAAAATTGGTGATGACCAGTTTTACGGACAGGAACTGTTTGAAACGAACGAACTGTTTGGCTACCTGAAAGACAACATGGTGAAAGCCGAGAAGTCTGTATTTGACCACGTGGTTTATGACTCCGACATCGAACTGGAATTCGCCTCAGCCTTTGAGCGAAACGAGGATATCAAACTCTACGCCAAACTCCCCGGTTGGTTCAAAATCGATACCCCATTGGGCGGTTACAACCCAGACTGGGCAGTGCTGATTGAGCAGGACGGTAAAGATAAACTCTATTTCGTTGTTGAAAGCAAGAGTACTCTGTTTTCAGTGGAACGACGCCCGGAAGAAAACGCCAAAATCAAATGTGGCTTTGCCCATTTTGAAGCACTGGGTAACGACGTTACCTTCACGGTATCAAACTCAATGGATGAACTTTCAGGGCGGTATTCCTGAGGGGGAGAGTATTACAGCCATGACGAAGCTGGACATGGAAGTTTACCCGCAAATAAACCGAGCACATCAAACATGCGGTCAACGAGTGTTTACCAACAAGGAGGTTGGGTATGTTTGCTAAGTATAATTGCGGTGCTTGTCAGGCTCCTTGCGAAACCATTTTATCAGAGGCCAAGAGTCGGGAAGTTATTTGCAAGTTTTGTGGTTCATGTCACTCATTAGCATTTGTAGGTTGTCCTTCGTGTAATGAACGTAAACTAATAGACACCCTTGAGTTTGAGGTATCTGGTTATATCTTTTGCTCATGTGGCTTACGGCTGGATGAATCCAATATTGTGACCATGATCTCGCGCCATTATTGACGAATTCTATTGTTGGCTTCTTATGAAGAACTTCGTACTTGCAAGGGACAGAACAACTAAGGAAATTGTTCACATCAAGGATGTTCCTGAGGGGTATTCAAATGGAGAATGCTCTGAGTGCGGACATCCGCTTATCACTTCGAATAGAAATCAGGCAACGCGGAAGGTGGCCTGCTATTTCAAGCATGGCGGAAATAGCACCTGCACTGGTAGTCAGTTGGTACATGATCTCGCTGTTGAGGTTTTGGTTCGGCATAAGGAAGTCACTCTCCCGCGCTATGAAGAAAATATTCGTTTTCCTGAGACAGGCGAACCCTATCAAGAGACCCTGTTTACTTTACCAGTAAGAACCCATACAAGTGATCAGGTCGAAGCTGAGCAGACTCAAAGCCTTGATACGGGAATCCGCCGAACGGATGTAGTCTTCTATGGCGAGCATCTTCTGTATGTTGAGGTGCATCACACTAACGCAGTTAAAGAAGATCGAGCGGCATTCTATAGAAAGCTTGATAAAAACTGTATTGAGGTCGATGTCGAAGGGTATGACGACTACCTTGAAGCCGGTATTGATGAATTCGCTAACTTCATATGCCACAAGTCTGAACGGCGGTGGATTCACCTGTCGTCGGAGATACCTGAACTAAAACGTGCCTTTGCCGCACTAGAGCATAGCCACCGAATGGACTTGAAAATTCGGGCGGCATATGAGGCTGAAAGAAAGCGAGCGTGGGATAGCGAGAGAAGAAAGAATAAACAGCTGGTTGATAAGCTTCAGGAATTTCAGAAGCTGGGAATCGAAGAGTTACGATTTCGGCTTAATCAGCGCGAGTCTTACCGGTCAAGCCGTCTAGAGCGAGATCTGAAAGCGGCACATAGTGCTATACCTGATTTCATCAATCAGGAAGTAGAGCATGATTACGCGTTCAAGACTGCGCGATACCGTTGGCAGCGACTGATCCATAAAGAAGTTATGGAACTGCATAATCATATTCTGACTGGAGCACGTAAATGGCACGAGCCCTTTGTACGTTTCTCATGTGAATATTTTTATTCAATGCTTCGAGACCGGAACGTTCCGGTACTTGAGTTGGTTGATGACTCCGAAGCCATTCACCGTAAGCCTCTCATTGACGTAAGTCTTAACACTTGGGTAGACCGGGGATTGACCAGGGAAGAAGCCAGATTGATACCGAGACCCCTGGCTGCGATAAACGACTACTTGCGGTACTTAAAGTTATTAGGCCTGGTTGTTCGATTGAATGATGGTACTTATGCTATTGGCGTAGCGTTTCGAGGCGATCAGTAGGGTATATGTATTCTGAGCTCGAAGACATCAGTGATTTTCATGATGAATGTTGGCACATGTATGGCTTGATTCCCAAAATTCATGTAGCCATTACTTCTGATACGGTAGTTTTGACAACGGTATCCATCGGTTTCCACTGAATTTGAGACGATACTTCGGGCTTTATAGGTGAACTCGTCTTTGTTTATTTTTAAATTTCCATCGGAATCTATCGAATCAAGTATAAAACTTATGAGATTCTGAGCCGCAAGGCCAACTAGAAAGTCCATTTTTCCAAATGGGATGTAAGCCGTTCCATCTTTCTTGAAAGTAATGTTTTTGTAGTGGCCTTTTGCTCTGACAATCTTGTTTTTCGCCTTATCTTGAATCCAGTATGCCGAGCTGTAAATAAGCACTTTACATATTCTGAGCGGTACCTTGCCGTTAACCAGAAGCCTGTTCTTAGCGCGCTCTATTCGATTTTCCCCACTCAAGCTAGCAATGGTCGGACTACCTTTTGGTTGTGAGCTTTTAGAATCATTTTCCTTTATAGAGTCATTGCACTTTGCCGTCGAGGTCGAACTTGTTTGTGACGCAGGTTTTCTCCTATTAAAGTATGGTTGCTTAGTTGCTACCGGAGCCTTCTTGGAGAAAATGTGAGAAACAGAAAGTAGATTGGCTCGTATGTAAGAATCTAGGTGCTGTGAAAGCACGTGCTCCATGATATTTACTGGGTTTATGTTCTTCTGGCATTTAGTGCAAAGTAGATTTTTACTGGCTGTACTGCTGACGTAGTATCTGGATTTGAAGTCTTCACGTAGCTTCATCAACATTTTTTCATTGAATGTGAGCACATTGAAATGCTGAGACGACACATGTTGGGGGTATTTATCTTGATGAAAATAGGTACCACATGCCGAGCACAAAACATGGGGGGTGCGAGGGTGAACCTTTTTGAAGTGTTTGCTTAGGCTATCGACACTTATAGGTACGGTGCAGAATGGACAGAAGGTGTGCAGTAACGGGCGCTTAACTGAGCTGTCAGCTTTCCTGTTGCCACTCTTGCTTTTAACTCGTTTGGCCATACTCATCCCTGACTGCATTTGGTCGCATTCTTTCCTCAGATCCTCTCACAGATTAAAATAATTTTCGATATTGATGCTACCGGATAGTTTCTGTTGGCTCATAGTGGCTCTTTTCCGGACAATCTTCGCGCCCCCCTAACACCCGTTCTACTCTTTAATCATCCTTCACAATAATTTGGCTGAGTATGATTAATAAGAAACTAGTAGTAGTGGGTTGCTGTGTACTTTCATCGATAGCGTATGCTGAACGTCCCGTCGTCGAGCATGGTTTGATCGCAGGTGCATCTGTTCAGGTGGGTAGCTATGAGGAAGATGGAGGGGATAGCGTATCTCCTATCGGTGGGCTGCTTTCTCTTGAAAAGCCTTTGACGGATAATTTCAGCCTGAGAGCGGATTATGCGTTCGGTCTGGAGGGTGACACTACTGAGGTCGGTACGACCGATGTCGATGTCTCTCTGGTTGGTATGTTCTCTGGATTTGCCAAAGTTCAGACAAGCGACATTGCTGGCTTTCGTTTATATGGCTTGCTGGGTGTGAGTAAGGCTGAATTCAAGGCCGAGGTCATTGATTCGGACGCAGAGACAACAGACGGGGACACGGGGCTGTCGTATGGTTTAGGTGTCACGGCGGGCATTAAGCCGGGCCTTACTGTGAACGGCGAATTCGTATCTTACCTTTCTGAAGACACCTACTCTTATTCCGGATTTAATTTCGGGCTTTCAAAGCTCTTTTGATGTCACCGGGGCCCAAAGCATCATGACTCTCAGGCCAATATGTCCTGACTGACCATACTTTTTAGGGCCGACCGGCGCAGGCTGTCTAAACTCAGAGGATGATCTAATTCCTATCTTCGGAGCTTATATGCAGATTTCTGGGCGAATCCGCTTGATGGCGGGTGCTTTGTTGCTGTCTTCAATACTAGGTATCTACGTTATCACCTCTTTTGTTGCTGAGCCGTTGATTCGGGCAGAAGCGACATCTCATATGAATAGCCGCGTCGATGCTATGCGCTCTGACATTGAGGGGGTCTTGGAGTCGACAGCCGTGTTAACCCGTTCATTAGCAATTCTGACGGAATCTCTGCCGTCAGATCGCAACGTTTTAATCGAGCAACTTGAGGGTGTCGTTGATCAGTTTGGGGATGCCCGTATCGCCGGAGGAGGGGTATGGCCAGAGCCAAGCAAGCTTTCACCCGGTGTGGCACGTGATTCTCTTTTCTGGGCTCGCGAGGGCACTGGCTTGAGTTTGCTGGACGACTATAACGCGCCAGAGGGTAGCGGTTATCACAATGAAGGCTGGTATACCGTGGGTAAAGGGCTTGCCGCGGGGCAGTGTGCCTGGTCTGAGGTGTATTTTGACCCTGCCTCTGGAGTCGCGATGACTACCTGCACAGTTGCAATTCAACGTAACGGTCAGTTCTGGGGCGTTGCAACCATTGATCTTAAGATGGAAGGTATCGAGAAACTACTTGAAAGCATGAATGCAGCCAGCGGTGGTCATGCGGTCATTGTTGATCAGACAGATCGTATTATCGCCGCACCAGATATCCGTAATGAGCCAATAGCGACTCTGACACTTGATGACGTCATCCAGCGTGATGCCAGCCTGAAGCCTCTGATCACTTCATTGAGATCTGGGCCGGGTGTGTATCAGTTGCCCGATGCCGTTGTCGATGGTGGTGGTTCGCAGCTTATTATTGCTGAATTGCCCGAGCAAGGCTGGAAGCTTGCGTTGATTATTCCTGATGCGGTCGCCCTGAGCGGTCTGAACACGACGGTACTTGCTCTTTATGGCTCGTTGATTCCTCTTATGTTGATTTTCTCCGTGCTTGTATACATGTACGGCAATAAGTTACTCGGACTTCTCGCTGAAACTACAACGCAGATTAAAAGTATGTCAGAGGGCAGAAGTGATCAGCGCCTGGTTATCCGGGGTTCGGATGAGATCGCTGAGCTGCGCAAAGCGGTTAATGGTTACGGTGAGCATTTGTCGAACTTACTTCGTGAGTTGGCTGATGAATCCGGCCGTGTGAAGGAGGGCGCTGAGAAGCTTCATGCGTTGAGCGATACCCTGCAGAACCGGGCTTTGAAGCAGCACGGCGAAAACGAAGCACTGGTTAACTACATTAGTGAATTGGCAGAGTCTGCAAACGAGGTAACCCTGCATACAGGTGAAGCTAAGCAGACGGCTGACGAGGCGCGCTCTTTAGTAGGAGAGGGTGAAGAGGTTGTTGGTAAGAATGCTCAGGCCATCTCCGAATTGGCGACTGAACTATCCAGTGCTAAAGCGGTGATGGATCGTCTTGCAGGCGATGCTGAAAAAGTAGGCACGGTGTTAGAAGTGATTAAATCGATATCAGAACAGACGAACTTACTGGCATTGAACGCAGCAATTGAAGCCGCGCGCGCAGGTGAGCAGGGGCGGGGTTTTGCTGTGGTCGCCGACGAGGTCCGCACTCTTGCTCAGCGAACGCAGGATTCAGCAAGCGAGATCGACAACATGATCGCTCAGCTACAGGCTGCAGCCGATGAGGCTGTGAGCGTAATTGATCAGAGTCGGGTAATGTCAGAAGAGTCTATCAACCGCGCGGATATGGCGAAGCAACACTTTGGTGATATCGTTAATGCGTTTGGGAAGATCACCAATAAAACAGAAACCATCGCAGCAACGGCGGGAGAGCAGGCCACACTGAGCCAGAAGATAAGTGACCTAGCGCAACGTATACGCGAGTTGTCTGATCAGAGCAGCCAAGATGCCGGTGCACTGAATGCTATGAGTCAGAATTCGATTCAACTTGCTCAGCGTCTGCACGATATCAGCCGTTGAGAATAGCGCCCGGTTTTCATTCCGGGCTTTCAAAGCCTTTGTCTCCTCCTTACAATGACCTCATCATTTAAGAGGAGCACAGCATGGCCAAGGGTTTTGAAGTTACGGGGATCATCCACACCATCGGTGACACGCAGTCGTTCGGGCAGAACGGGTTTACTAAGCGTGAGTTTGTGGTCAAGCTGACCGGTGAAGGCGAGAAAGAAGAGTACCCTAACTACGTGGCGCTGGAGCTGATCAAAGATAAGTGTGCCCTGATGGATAGCTACCAGCCAGGAGACGAGATTAAGGTTCAGTTCAATCTGAACGGTCGCCTCTGGAATGCGCCGGGCAAGCCTGAGAAGTGCTTCACCAGTCTGCAGGCGTGGCGTGTTGAGCGCATGGACGATGTGCCGCAGTTTGCTCAGCAGCAGCCAGCGCCGTCGCAGGCGTACAATGATTTTGATGATGACGTGCCGTTCTAAGCGGGCAGTCTGAATTAATGAAGGCGCGGTGATCGCGCCTTTTTTGTGGATCGGATTCAGGAGAGTGCTAATGCGTGTATTGATTGCTGGATCATCAGGGGCCATTGCCGAAGCTGTCGCTAAGCGAATGCGTGATGAAGGGGATCATGTATTCACCTTGAGCCGGTCGGGTGAGCCTTCGGCGACGCACTGTGTGGCTGATCTGACCAAACCGTCGTCAGTCGAGCAGGTAAAAGCATTCGTTGAGAAGTGTGGGCCACTGGACGCGGTGTTCTGTGGCACTGGGTTGTTGCACGGTGGTTGGAATATGCCCGAGAAATCGCTGTCGCAGCTGTCGATGGAGTGGCTTCAGCAGAACATGTTGGTCAACGTTCAGACGCACATTCATCTCGCACAAGCCGTTGAGCCACTTGTAAAACGTTCGTCGCCCATTAAGTGGGTCTCTCTGTCGGCCATGGTTGGCAGCCTGGAAGATAACGGCCTGGGCGGTTGGTACAGTTACCGTATGAGTAAGGCCGCCCTGAATATGTTTATCCGTAATTTGTCGATTGAGTGGTCGCGGAAGGCGCCAGGCAGTGTGGTTGTGGCCCAGCATCCGGGCACGACGGATTCACGTTTGTCAGAGCCGTTTCAGGCTGGGATTGCCGAGGGCAAGTTGTATACCCGCGAGCAAACCGCTGAGCGCCTGGTCAATGTTATGAGAGGGCTGACGCCTGAACAGAACGGGCGTTTGTTGCATTGGGACGGAAGTGTGATTCCTTTTTGATCTAAAATCTTACTCTTTCAGCCCACCCCGGCAGCTTCATGCCTTCTGAGGTAAGTTCGATGTCATCCGGTTCTGGCTGTACTTCTTTATCGCGGTAGGGCAGTGGTAAGTTCTCTTTCGCTACAGCGCTCAGGTACTGCTGCTGACTCTCACGGATCTTCTCATTTCTTGCTATGTAGCTGTGCCATTCGGCTTCGGTGACGAGTGTTTTCAGGTGTTCACGGCTTGCTTGCCCGCTTAGCACCCAGGCGCTGGCATTGTTTCCTCCAAAGCCTTTGCTGTTGATAAAACAGACCGGGATATCTTCGGCTGAAACCTTGGTGTGGCTCAGCGGAATCGTCAGATGTGACTGATGCACGTCGGGTGCGATTTCGCTGGCTGTGGTGATGCCGGGCAGGACACCGTAGTTCCATGAGCCCAGAGTCATTAACAGCTGGTCGGCGGACGCCGCAGAGATGGAGTGCCCTAAATGGGCTTTCACCGCGCATACAGGCCACTTGCTGATGC
>NZ_DDKU01000046.1:0-13390 GCF_002339775.1 Thalassolituus sp. UBA2590 | reverse complement strand
GGATAGAGCATCGGCCTTCTAAGCCGAGGGTTGCAGGTTCAAGCCCTGCCGGGTGCGCCATTTTAATGGCAGCTCAGCAGTCTATGTGGTGGCCGTAGCTCAGTTGGTAGAGTCCAGGATTGTGATTCCTGTTGTCGCGGGTTCGATCCCCGTCGGCCACCCCACTTTCTCCCCCTTGTCTTCGTAGTTTCCTAGCACTTTCGGGCCTATCTTCGTTCCTCTATTTCTGGTGGTTTTAACGTATTGCTCCTTGAGCTATAATCCGCGACCTTTATTTATTGACGGTTGGCCGGAGGCTCGCCGTTCCCACGAAAACTGATATGAGAGGCATCTATGCAAGTGTCCATTGAGACAACCTCTGGTCTTGAACGTTGCATGACCGTTGGTGTACCCGCTGCGGAAGTAGAAGCGCAAGAAGTTGTAGAGTTAAAGCGCATCGCACAAAGCCAGAAAAACCAGAAAACTCCTGGCTTCCGTACTGGTAAGCCTCTGCCTCCGAAGGTTCTGAAGCAGCGTTTCGGTAAGCAGGCTCGCCTGGAAGCTGTTTACAACCAGATGCAGCAGACTTTCTTTAAGGCGGTTCAGGAGCAGGAAATCAAGCTGGCAGGTATGCCTAAGTTTGAGCCTACTGTTGATGAAGCAGGAAAAGATCTTGAGTTCAAGGCAGTCTTCGAAGTGTACCCAGAGATCGCTCTGGCTGGCTTCGACAGCATCAAAATCGAGAAGCGCAGCGCTGAAGTTACTGATGCTGACCTCGACACTATGCTTGAAAACCTGCAGAAGCAGCAGGCTAAGTGGAACGAAAGCGAAGAAGCCGCCGCTGATGGCGACCAGGTTGTTGTAGATTTCGAAGGCTTTATCGACGGTGAAGCGTTCGAAGGTGGTCAGGCAAACGACTACAACCTGACTCTGGGTTCTAACTCTATGATCCCAGGTTTTGAAGACGGTCTGGTTGGTAAGAAAGCAGGCGAAGAAACAACACTTGATGTTGCTTTCCCAGCGGATTACCACAAAGAAGATCTTCAGGGTAAGCCAGCTCAGTTCAAAGTGACTGTTAAAGCAGTTAAGAAGCCTGAAATGCCAGAGCTGAACGAAGACTTCTTCAAAGGTTTCGGTATCGAAACTGCTGACCTGGAAGAGTTCAAGGTTGAGATTCGTAAGAACATGGAGCGTGAGCTCGGTCGTGCGATCCGCAACCTGACCAAGCAGCAGGTTATTGCTGGTCTGCAGGAAAACAACGAAGTTGAAGTTCCTTCTGCACTGGTTGATCAGGAAATTGATCGTCTGCGTCAGCAAGCTGTTCAGCAGTTTGGTGGTGGTCAGCAGATGGATGCAAGCATGCTTCCGGCTGAACTGTTTAAAGAACAGGCTGAAAAGCGTGTTGTTATCGGCCTGCTGATGAATGCAGCGATCGAATCTGCAGATCTGAAGCCAGACGAAGAGAAAGTTGAAGCGCTGATCGAAGAGATGGCGTCCGCTTACCAAGAGCCAGAACAGGTTCGCGAATACTACAACAGCAACCCGCAGCAGAAAGCTCAGGTTGAAGCTCTGGCTCTTGAAGACCAGGTAGTAGAGAAGGTTCTTGAGTCTGCTCAGGTGAGCGAAGTTGAGTCTAATTATGAGGAAGTTGTGCGTCTGGCTAACCAGCCTGCGTAAGAACTTACCATTCAGACCTGACTTTCAGCCAAGACATGGCTAAACTGAAAGACAGCCGCTATCCTTTAAGGATAACGGCTGTTTTTCTTTTTACTCACGTCAGGGAGTGCAGGGTCGAATGTTTGACTCCATGAAGCAACAATCAGAAATTATCGATAACGCTCTGGTACCAATGGTGGTAGAGCAGTCCGCGCGCGGCGAGCGCTCTTACGATATCTACTCACGCCTGCTGAAAGAGCGTGTCATCTTCCTGGTTGGTCAGGTCGAAGACCATATGGCAAACCTGGTCGTAGCCCAGCTGCTGTTCCTTGAGTCTGAGAACCCGGATAAAGATATTCACCTTTACATTAACTCACCGGGTGGCTCGGTCACTGCGGGTATGTCGATCTATGACACCATGCAGTTCATTAAGCCGGATGTGAGCACTATGGTTATTGGTCAGGCGTGCTCAATGGGTGCATTCTTGCTTGCAGCGGGCGCAGAAGGTAAGCGTTACAGCGTACCGAATTCACGCGTGATGATTCACCAGCCAAGTGGTGGTGCTCAGGGTCAGGCGACCGATATTCTTATCCACGCTCAGAACATCCAGGACACGAAAGACCGCCTGAATCGCATTCTTGCGGAACATACGGGCCAACCTCTGGACAAAGTTATTGCGGATACCGAACGCGATAACTTTATGGATGCAGAAGCGGCTAAAGCCTACGGGATTGTCGACGAAGTCCTGACAAAACGGGCATAACGAAATATTCCGCTTTAATTCTCTCCGACGGCTTGAAATTGCCGTCGGAAGCATCCATCTTTGAATAAACAGTAAGTAAGACGACGAGGCAGTCGAATGACCGACGAAACAAAAGGCAAAGGCGACGACGGTAAGCTGCTTTACTGCTCTTTTTGCGGTAAAAGCCAGCATGAAGTCCGTAAGTTGATCGCCGGGCCTTCGGTGTTTATCTGTGACGAATGCGTTGATTTGTGCAACGACATCATTCGTGAGGAAGTACAGGACGCCGAAACAAAAGGGAGCTCAGATCAGTTGCCAACTCCGCAGGAGATCAAGGCGACTCTGGATGAATACGTAATTGGCCAGGATAAGGCGAAGGTGGTGCTGGCAGTTGCCGTGTACAACCACTATAAGCGCCTGCAGCACGATGGTGGCAAGACTGGCGTAGAGCTTTCTAAGAGTAATATTCTCCTGATCGGTCCTACTGGTAGTGGTAAAACGCTGCTGGCTGAAACGCTGGCGCGTCTTTTGAACGTTCCATTTACTATCGCCGATGCAACAACGCTGACTGAAGCGGGTTACGTGGGTGAGGATGTTGAGAATATCATTCAGAAACTGCTGCAGAAGTGTGATTACGATGTCGACAAGGCGCAGCGCGGCATTGTTTATATTGACGAAATCGATAAGATCTCGCGTAAATCTGACAACCCATCCATCACTCGTGACGTATCGGGTGAGGGTGTTCAGCAGGCACTTCTGAAACTGATCGAAGGTACTGTTGCTTCTGTTCCGCCTCAGGGTGGACGTAAGCATCCGCAGCAGGAGTTCCTGCAGGTAGATACGGGCAATATCCTGTTCATCTGTGGCGGTGCTTTTGCCGGACTGGACAATATCATCCGTGACCGCTCTGAGAAGAGTTCCATCGGTTTTTCTGCCACTGTGAAGGGCAAAGAAGACGAGAAGGCGGTTGGTGAAGTTCTGCGCGAAATTGAATCAGGAGATCTGGTTAAGTTCGGTCTGATTCCTGAATTTATTGGTCGTCTGCCGGTTGTGGCAACGCTGGATGAGCTGGATGAAGACGCGCTTGTACGTATTCTGACCGAACCGAAGAACTCGCTTGTACGTCAGTATCAGCGTCTCTTCGAAATGGAAGACGTTGAGCTCGAGTTCCGTGACACTGCGCTGGACGCTATCGCTAAACTGGCGATGGAGAGAAAGACCGGTGCTCGTGGCTTGCGTTCAATTCTTGAAGCGGCGCTGCTTGATAGTATGTACCGCGTACCGTCAGAAGAGCATGTTGCGAAAGTAGTGGTTGAGGATTCCGTTATCCGCGGCGAAGCCGAACCGCTCATTATTTATGAAAGCAATGATGTTGGTAAAGTCTCACCAGATGACGACTGATCCACACTTTTAGAATTGCGTTACAGAGAAGGGGCCGAATGGCTCCTTTTCTTTTTCTGTCCCCTTGTAATCCTCTGTTGCCATCCCCAATATCAATAGTGTTACAGATACTTTGAACAGGTTGTAAATATGTCACAGCAAAACCTTCCGTTATTGCCTCTCCGTGACGTCGTGGTGTTTCCAGCGATGGTCATTCCTCTGTTTGTCGGACGTGAAAAATCGATCAACGCACTGCAGGAGGCAATGGATGGAGATAAACGCATCATGCTGGCTGCACAGCGCGATGCCGCCGACGATGCACCTGTTCTTGAAGGTATGCACGAGACAGGAACGCTAGCCACCATTCTGCAGCTACTGAAGCTCCCTGACGGTACTGTGAAAGTACTCGTTGAAGGTGATGTCCGTGCTCGACTGGACAATCTGGTCGACGCCGGTGACATGTACCGCGGTGACATCACGGTTGTCGAAGAGGAAGAATTAAGCGAGCGCGAGAATGAAGTGCTGCTCCGTTCATTAACCGGTCATTTCGAACAGTATGTTCAGCTGTCGAAGAAAGTCCCGAGTGAAGTTCTTTCAACTATCTCGAATATCGAAGATGCCAGCCGTCTGGCCGACACCATTGCTGCACACCTCTCCCTGAAGCTGGAAGAGAAGCAGGACGTTCTTGAGGTTCTCAATGCGAAAGATCGTGTCGAGCACTTGATGGAGCTGATGGAGTCCGAGATTGATCTTCTCAAAGTCGAGAAACGGATTCGCGGCCGTGTTAAGAAGCAGATGGAAAAAAGCCAGCGTGAGTATTACCTGAATGAGCAGATGAAAGCCATTCAGAAAGAGCTTGGCGATATGGAAGACGGCTCTAATGAATTTGAAGAGCTGACGAATCGTATTGAAGAGTCAGGCATGAGCAAAGACGCTCGTGAAAAGGCCGATGCTGAGCTGAAGAAGCTGCGCATGATGTCACCAATGTCTGCAGAAGCGTCTGTGGTTCGCGGTTATCTTGATTGGTTGATCAATATTCCTTGGAAGAAGCGCAGTCGGGTAAACAACGATATCGCTAAAGCCAGCGAGATCCTGGATGCGGATCACTTCGGTCTTGAGGAAGTAAAAGAACGTATTCTTGAGTACCTGGCAGTACAGAGCCGCGTTAAGAAAGTGAAGGGCGCGGTGCTGTGTCTGGTAGGGCCTCCGGGTGTGGGTAAAACGTCACTGGGTAAATCCATTGCCCGTGCGACCAATCGTAAGTTTGTAAGAATGGCGCTCGGTGGCGTGCGTGACGAAGCTGAGATTCGTGGTCATCGTCGTACCTATATCGGCTCTATGCCGGGCAAACTGATCCAGAAAATGTCCAAGGTTGAAGTGAAGAACCCACTTTTCCTGTTGGATGAAATCGACAAAATGGGCATGGATCATCGTGGTGATCCGGCTTCGGCACTTCTTGAGGTGCTTGATCCGGAGCAGAACACTGCATTTGCCGATCATTATCTCGAAGTCGACTACGATCTGTCTGATGTGATGTTTGTCTGTACTTCGAACAGTATGGATATTCCTGGTCCGCTGCTGGATCGTATGGAAGTTATTCGTATCCCGGGCTACACCGAAGACGAGAAAGTAAATATTGCGCGTCGTTATCTGCTGCCTAAGCAGATTAAGCTGAATGGCCTCAAAGACAGTGAAATTGAAGTGTCTGATGATCGTCTGCGCGAGATTATTCGTTACTACACACGTGAGGCGGGTGTGCGTGGCCTTGAACGTGAGGTCGCGAAACTGTGCCGTCGTGTAGTGAAAGCAAATATGCTTGATAAATCGAATGTGCAGCGCGAAATCAGTGAGGAAATGCTTCAGGATTACCTGGGTGTGCGCAAGTTCTCCTACGGGCTGGCGGCTGCCGATAATCAGGTTGGCCAGGTGACTGGTCTGGCGTGGACGTCGGTTGGCGGTGAGCTGCTGACTCTGGAAGGCGCTGCAACGCCGGGTAAAGGGCGTATCGTCAAAACCGGTAAGCTGGGTGAGGTGATGCAGGAGTCTATCCAGGCGGCACTCACGGTCGTTCGCTCGCGTGCTGCGGGTATGGGTATCGCGGAAGACTACTTCGAGAAGCACGATCTGCATATTCACGTACCAGAGGGTGCGACGCCGAAAGATGGTCCGAGTGCCGGTATTGGTATGGTAACCGCTCTGGTTTCTGTTATGACGGGTATTCCGGTTCGTGCCGATGTTGCCATGACGGGTGAAATTACCCTGCGCGGTAAAGTGCTAGCGATCGGTGGTCTGAAAGAGAAGCTTCTTGCGGCGCATCGCGGTGGAATTAAGACGGTTGTCATTCCAAAAGAGAATGAAAAAGACCTGAAGGATATCCCGGATAACATTAAAGCCGACTTGCAGGTTCTCCCTGTTGACTGGATTGATGAAGTTCTGGATGTTGCGCTCGAGAGCAAGCCAGAGGATGTAATTGGTGAAATTATGACCACTGACGATGCAAACACGAAAAAAGATGACTCAGGTCGGCCAAGTACACACTAAGGTCGCTTGACGCTCTTGGGGGTAGTTGGTATAAATCAACGCTCTCAAGTTTCTGTAGCGATCATCCAGTCGCACAACAAAACTAAAGATATGGATGCAATAAGGGGATAAGTGTGAACAAGTCTGAACTGATTGATGCTATTGCGGCTTCTGCTGATCTGCCAAAAGCAGCGGCTGGTCGTGCTCTGGATGCCATGATTGAGGCAGTGGGCGGTGCTCTGAAAGAAGGTGACCAGGTTGCTCTGGTTGGCTTTGGTACTTTCCTGGTTAAAGAGCGTGCTGCTCGTACAGGTCGTAACCCGCAGACTGGCGCTCCGATCGAAATCAAAGCGGCTAAAGTACCTGGCTTCAAGCCGGGTAAAGCGCTGAAAGACGCTGTCAACTAAGACACCGTTGTAAGGGTTAGGACCGGTAGTTCAGTTGGTTAGAATACCGGCCTGTCACGCCGGGGGTCGCGGGTTCGAGTCCCGTCCGGTCCGCCAGAATAAAGCGCATCCTTGATGCGCTTTTTTTGTGTATAGTGCTGTTGCTGACGATCAGCTCTCATAATTATTAATGCCGCTTGTCGCGGTAGGCACTAAGTCCGGAATCACCGGGCATTAGGGAGGAAACATGCTACAGACCATGCGTAATAATGCGCAGGGCATCATCGCCAAAATCATCGTAGGTTTTATCATTGTTGTTTTCGCACTTTGGGGTGTTGAAAGTATTGTCAATCTTGGCGGTGGCGAAAAACCCGTAGCGACGGTTGGCGACTATGAGATTAGCCGCGTCGAAGTTCAGCAGAAGGTTGCTGAGCAGAAAAATCAGCTGCGTCGTCAGTTTGGCGATCAGTACGATGACGGTCTGTTCAATGACAAGTTTCTTGAGCAGTCTGCGGTAGAACAATTGATTAACGAGAAAATTGCACAGACTCAGGCGGATAAACTCGACCTGTACGCAGCGAAAGGTATCGTTGATCAGATGATCGTAAATACGCCTTCGTTCCAGACGGCGGGCGAGTACGATCCGGAACAATTTAAGCTGGTTCTGCGGATGAATGGTTATTCAGTTGCGCAGTACCGTGCAATGCTGGCTGACAGTGTTCGTCAGAATCAGGTTCGTGCAGCCTTCATGCTGTCGACCATTGAAACGCCATTCGAAATGCAGTTGCGCCAGTCTCTTGAAAATGAACAGCGCACATTCTCTTACGCTTCGGTATCAGCGGATCAGTTTAAAGATTCTGTCGAAGTGCTGGATGATGAAATTACTGCGTATTACGACGTGAATATACAGCGTTTCATGACTCCAGAGCGTGCGCGCATTCGTTATGTGCTCCTGTCTCGCGACAGCATTGAAAATGCACAGGAAGTCACTGACGAAGATCTCGAAGTGGCATATCAGGATTACGTTGCTGATATCGAACAGAATGAACAGCGTGAATCTGCGCATATTCTATTTCTGACCGAAGATCGTTCTGAAAGCGAAGCGCTTCAGCTGGCAGAAGCTGCTCGTACGCGCCTCGAGAATGGTGAGTCGTTCGCGACTGTCGCAGCGGATGTATCAGAAGATGGCGGTTCGGCTGACATGGGCGGCTCATTGGGTGTTAACCCTCGTGGTGCGTTTGACCCAGCGTTCGATGATGCTCTTTACGCGCTCGAAGAAGGCGAAGTGTCTGAGCCAGTCGTGACTGAATTCGGTGTTCACATTATTAAGGCTGTATCCGTTCAGTCTGCAGATGTTCCCGCGATGGCTGACGTTCGTGATGAACTGGTCGATATCGTAAAAGCTGAGAAGGCAGGCTTCCTGTTCGCTGAGCGTAGCCAGGAACTCGCTAATTCAGCTTTCTCGGCTGAAACGATTGAAGAGCTGGCAGCAAGCTCAGGCCTTGAGGTTCAGACCAGTGACTACTTCACTCAGGCAGGCGGCCAGGGTGTTGCTGACTCGGATCAGGTTCGCCGTACAGCCTTTGAAGACAACATGAAACTTGATCGTGAGCTGAGTGACCTTGTTGATATGGAAGCTGGCTCTATGGTGTTCGTTGTTGATGATTATCAGGATGCTCAGCCTAAGCCACTCGACGAAGTTCGTGGTCAGGTTGTTGCTGCTCTGACCAGTCAGAAAGCGCTTGAGGCTGCTTCCGAGAAGGCTGAGGCTATTCTCGCAGGTGAGGCTGATGCTGACTGGAGTGAGGCGACGACGACACTGCGTCAATCAACAGATGCACCTCGTGTTGCACAGCAGAAAGCATTTGCACTGGCTGAAGGCGAGTCAGATGTAGTGTCTTCACCTGCTGGGTATACAGTGGTCAAACTGACGTCTGTTGATCGTAAGTCGTGGGAAAATATGGCGGTAACGGATGAGCTTAAAACCTCTGTTCGTAATCAGTCTGCCCGTGACGATATGGTCAGCTATCAGGCATGGTCAAAAGCTAATACTGAGATTTCCCAGTAAGAGAGTTCAGTCGTTAGTCCGACCAATAAAAAAGGCAGCCATTGGCTGCCTTTTTTGTTGGTTAGCTGGGTCGCTAACCCAAAACGATTTATCAATCGTCCATCTCATCCAGGCTCATGGCGCAGGTGTTAAATCCACCGTCGACATAGATATTCTGTGCCGTAACACCTGAGGCCATATCAGAGCACAAAAATACCGCGGTATTTGCGACTTCAGCAGCCGTGATGTTTCGTTTCAGTGGAGCACGCTCTGCGTTTTTCTTGAGCATTTTTCGGAAACTCTTAATGCCGGAGGCAGCCAGCGTTTTAATAGGCCCGGCAGAAATTGAATTGACGCGAATGCCGTCAGGGCCGGTTGAGCCTGCGAGGTAGCGCACAGATGCTTCGAGTGAGGCCTTGGCGAGCCCCATGACGTTATAGTTTGGTAATGTCTGCTGAGAGCCGTGATACGTCAGCGTGAGCATGGCTCCGTTACGACCTTCCATCATGGGTTTCGCATGCTTTGCCAGCGCCACAAAGCTGTATGAGCTGATGTCGTGTGCGACCCGGAATCCTTCGCGGCTGGTGACGTCGAGGTAGTCGCCGTTAAGTTCTTCGGCAGGGGCAAACCCTACGGAGTGGATCAGAATATCGATGCCATCCCATGTCTCTTTGAGTGAATCGAACACTCCCTGAATGTCGTCATCTGAAGAAACATCACAAGGAAAACATAGATCTGAATTCCATTCTGCTGCCATTTTTTTTACCCGCTCGCCGAGCTTGTCGCCCTGATAGGTAAATGCGAGCTCTGCACCTTCTCTATGAAATGCCTCAGCAATGGCGTAGGCGATAGAGTGTTTGCTGGCAACGCCAACAATAAGGGCTTTTTTGCCACTGAGTAGACCCACGGTAGGCTCCTGTTATTCTGGTTGTGTCGTGTTGTTAGTTGCGGGATAGCGGACGACGATAGGTTCTTCGTCGTTATCCCTGTCTGGCCGGCCCAGAACGCGGGCCCGTTGGCGCCTGTCCAGCCCTATGTAGCCCCCAGTGTATATATCTGTGGGAGAAAGAATATCCCCTTTTCCCTCTCCGGGCTGGGGGAGGGTTACCCATGGCCAGCAGGCATATTGATAATAGGGAATGTCGTATAGAGCGGCAATATGGAGGTTGCTGTCATTCGACGAAAGATAACGTAGCACTTCTGCATGGTTTGCGATCTTGCTTTGCGGAAGGGCGATTATTGCCGCCTCATAAAACCCGGTTCGTATCCGGGATTTGAATATCCGTGATGGCACTTGGGAGTATCCAGCCTGGCTGGCCCAGTTCAGTGTTGGTGCGGGGCTGAAAATAACATCGGCAACCAGGCCTTCGGACTTCTCACCATCAACTGCGCTGAATACTTGCTCCTTCAGAAGAGTAAAGCGATCTTGATCCAGGCTGCCAGAAGCAATCAGTAAAACGCTGAGTGGGTTCTCGGCTTCACTGATAATGTGAGTAATGTTTTTGATTTCAAGCAGTGTCTTCAGCCACTCATCGGCGCTGTCGGATATTGATGTCGTGCTGATGCAGTCAACCTGGCCTTGTATGAATTGATCGAACCTCTCCGCTGAAGCTTTATGAAAGACTATTTTCCGTATTCTGAATCGATCACTCAGTGCAGGTACATTGTCTCCCCACCAGTCAGGGTTTCTCTCCAGACTCATGGTGGTGCCATTCAGATCGGTAGGGAGGTAAGGGCCGTTTACTGGTGGACGTGCATCAGCGGCCATGCCCGCGGCGTGCCCGGGCATGATTCGTAATCCAAATAATGCTTCGGGTGCTCTGTCATACTTTTGTGAGTAGTGGAGAGCGAAGTGTTCGGCATCGTATTGCGTAATCCCCGTCAAAGACTGATTAATCAGCTGACGTTGATAGGGTGTCCCGGACGTTAGCTCTGACAAGTAGAAAAGAGTGTATATAGCGTCTTTTGTTGTGACGGGTATGCCATCGCTCCAGGTTGCCCCTGGATGGATGCGGAAAATGATTTTGTGGTTGTCTGGCTCGTCACGCCAGCTTGCTGCCAGAAGCGGTGGCCGGAGACCATCCGTCCCCGGCTTTCCTGCCAGAGGAACATAAAGATCGTCAAGGAGGTCGTCTGATGGTGTTGACGGCAGGCGCTTCCAGTTTTTTGGGAGCGTAGCGGTGAGGGTGGTGAACGCACCTGCTATCTTGACGGCTGACTCTGATTCTATGACATCGACGACAGGTAGCTCGGGTAATGTTTGTGCATCTTCGATGAATACGTCGAGAGCGAGGGATGCGGAGGCGCTCAGGGTTAGCCAGAGCGCCAGTGCAACGAGGCAGGGTTTAGCGAATAACATCTACATATAAGGTCAGGTTCTGGCCGGGCTTAAGGTAACGCCCCCCAAGCTTGCTTGAATTCCAACGCTTAATGTCTGACACCGTGACATTGAAGCGCGAACCGATGGTGCTCAGATTGTCGCCGCTGCGTACTTTGTAATACACCTTGCGAACCTCTTCGCGATGTCCGTCAGACTCGGTTGTCCAGATCGTAAGTTTTTGGCCAACTTTCAATGGGTCGCCCGGTGCCATACCATTCCAGCGACTCAGTTTGTTCACGGAGGTGTCATACATGCGGGCGATTTTCCAGAAGCTGTCCCCATTCTTAACGCGGTAATCTACGCGTTGAGATCGATTCGCTGTCTGGCCGGAGTTCTGTTTTCGAGTCAGGCGCTCATTCAGACTTAAACCGTACTCGCCGCCGGCTTTCAGTGCGGAAGGAATAAGAAGTTGCTGGCCTGCGTAAATGGTGTCTGATTTCAATTGGTTGGCGCTGCGCACAACCTCAGCAGTAATATTGTGTTTACGGGCAATGGTAATAAGGCTGTCGCCCGAACGAACCACGTATCGTTGCCATTTCAGTCTCGAGTTCTCATCCAGGTTGGCGAGGTTCTCTCGATAGATAAACTCCTGCGTCGCAGGAATCAGGACTTCGTGAGGGCCGTCAGGATGAGTTGCCCAGCGATTAAATTGTGGATTCAGGCGATAGATCTCATCGAGGTCGGTGTCTGCAAGTTCGGCGACCTGTGACAGGTCAATCTGACCACCTGTTGGCACGATAGCGAAGTAGGGAGCATCTTCAATATCTTTCCAGGCGATGTCGTAATCTTCCCTATGCTTCAACAGGTAGGAAATAGCGACGAGCTTAGGCACATAAGCACGGGTCTCTTTAGGAAGATCCAGACTCCAGAAATCGGTATCCAGCCCTTTGCGTTTGTTCTTTCTGATGGCTTTTCTTACGGTGCCTGCACCAGAGTTGTAACTGGCAAGCGCGAGCATCCAGTCGCCATCGAAGCGACCTGCAAGGTATTCGAGGTAATCGAGGGCTGCGTTGGTAGCGCTGCGAATGTCGCGGCGACCGTCATGCCACCAGTCTTGATGCAGCCCGTAGGCGCGACCTGTCGACGGTATAAACTGCCACACGCCTGAAGCACGACCATGACTGTAGGCGAAGGGGTCGAAAGCACTCTCTACAACCGGAAGCAAAGCCAGTTCGCCCGGAATCTCGCGACGTTCAACTTCGCTTGCAATGTAATGAAGGTAGCGACGGGCACGATCCGATACCTGCTCCAGGTGGCGGGGATGCTTAAGATACCAACCCATGTGGCGTTTTACGCGCTCATTTGACGTGTCCAGCTCAAGCCCGAAGTTGCTGACGACCCGATCCCATGACGTTGCCGGCGCCAGAGGCTCAGTAAACTCTTCTTTGGGTTCCGGGTCGGTTTGAGGGGTTGACGATATGTCGCTGGTTGCCTGTTCTGGCGCGATACCCGCGATGTTGTCTTCAGAGGCAGGCTCGTTTTTAGGGGCGATGGAACTGCACGCTGACAGGACTGCCGTCAGCAGGCATACTTGCAATAACTTCATACAACTGGTGTCTGACTACGTTTTCCTGTCAGTCTATCAGCATAATCCATGCCCGCAAGGCGAACAGTGTCAAATGAAACACGGCCACAGAATAAAAACTCAGGTTCAGAAGCGATGGTTGAGTCGCATGGATACACAAAGACTGATGGCGCTGGAGGGCTCGTGGCTTGAGGAAAGAGTCTCCCACTTAAGAGGACGTCATCTTCTTTACGCCGGCGTAGATACTGATCCTAAGTTTCTGGGGCGCAGTCGGGCTGATCATACCTTTCGCGTGGGTTTGCCCTGGCAGAGAGGCCTGGTTGATTGTCAGGCACGTATCGATAATACGCGCTGGCCGTTCCCTGATGAAGCGCTTGATGTCGTGGTTCTTCAGCATGCGCTCGATATGACAAACCGGCCACACCAGTTGGTGCGGGAGGCCACTCGCTCGCTTGTTTCGGGCGGTTATCTGGTTGTTGTTGGATTTAATCCCTACAGCACCTGGGGTGGTGTTCGGTGGCTGCGAACCATGTCGACAGAATTGCCCTGGGTGTCAAACCCTGTCGCACCATTACGCTTGTCAGACTGGCTGATGCTACTGGACTTCCGGGTTGAAAATATCACTACCGCTGCGCATTTATGGCCTGTAAAAATTGGATCTGAAGCTATGAGCCGCCGGGTTGATCGTGTTCTGGCAGGCAACCGGGTGGTGGCTGGAAATATATATCTTCTGGTCGCACGTAAAACCGTTGCAGGCATGACAACGATTCGTTCA
>NZ_DDKU01000099.1:0-7478 GCF_002339775.1 Thalassolituus sp. UBA2590 | reverse complement strand
GAGCCAGAGCCAGAGCCAGAGCAGCCTACGGCTAAGATTTTCGAATTCGAACCCCTGTCTCCATCCCGGGCGGCACAACAGAAGTCTGCGGTTGCAAACCATCTGATTGATCTTTCAGAAGAAGATCACGAAGACACCACCGACGACGAGCTCGATCTTGAAGGCTCTATGCTGATTTCGGACGACGGCATTATTCACGCGCCTTCCAGAAACAACGAGCGCAGAAATAATGACGAAGACGAGCGTCAGCCTGGCGAGTTTCCTGCAGAAGAAACCGAACCGTCTCTAACAGACGACGTCCCTGAGTTTGATGTCAGTAACGTATTAGATGACTCCGACGCAACCTCCGAAGACATCCCGGATGTCATCGCAGACATTATTGCAGCCGATCAGCCTGATCTGCCGACCGACACCCCGGATGAATCGCCGCAGCCATCGACGGATACACCAGAGATTTCCAGCCCGGAATTCACCAGGCCAGACACACAGACGCCTGAGATTGATCTGCCTGATAACGATTCTCCAGAAATAGAGTTCCCTCAGGGAGAACCCGCTGAGCCCGAGCTACCGGAAGAAGCACCTGAGCAGATACCTGACGAGATTCCGCTTCCTGACGTTGAAGAACCAGAAGAACTGCCACCAGCACCGCCTGCGGATATTCCAGCGACCGAACCTGCTGAAGTACCTGATGTGCCAGAGCAAGAAGTACCTTTCATCCCTGAACAGGATGATGACCCGGCACCAATCGACTTTATTACTGACGAACCAGAGAATTCAGGCAGCGTAGACGACGACTTTGCCAGTCTACTCGATGACGCAGTCGCTGAAGCCAGCGACGACAACACCTCACTGGATGAGCTGTTGGAGAACGCCAGTGACGATGACCTGCTTGTCAGCGATCTTACCAGCGACGAAACTCCGGCAACCCAAGAGGCTGATCCCGCCCCGGAAGACGATGACGACGATTTCCTTATCCATGATGATATGGAGCCGGGTGACACCCTTGCTGACCTGATCGGTGAAGACGAGAAATCTCCGACAGAGACCGACGACAGCCTGCTCAACAACCTCGAAGATCTGGTATCAGACGATTACTCGGATATTCTCGCTTCTACACCCGAAGAGCACGATGATAGCCAGTATGAAGACAAATGGGCGCTGGAACTGATCAATCAGGAGCCAGCGACAACTGAAGCTAAAGACGACCTCACAGCACCAGACCTGGATACCATTGAGGCCTTCGAGCAGGGCGAAGAGTTTTCTTTTACTGATATCCACGACAGTAACAGTGGCAAGCAATCTGCAAAAGAGACAAGTTCTGCAGATACGATGGGCGCTGCACTCGCGGATGACAGCTACACAGACGATTACTTCGATAGCTATGTAGACGATTCTGACGAGGATCTGCCCGCAGGGCCTGAGCCGTTCGTCGAAGAAATCGCCTATCCGGAAGCGGGCTTCCCCGAAAGCCCGTCAACACAGCGTGAAAGCGACACCACGTTCGCCAACGTCTCAGAAGCGCAGCACGAAACCGAAACCCTTGATGGAAATCTGAACTTCAGCCAGGGAATCAGTCTCGATATACCAACAGCCGAACTGGACCCACTGGAACTTGAACAACAGCAGAAACCAGGCAGCTATACCGGGCTCTGGTCTTTTGCAGCGGTCGTTATGATTTTGATCGCGGTTGCACAGGTCGGCTGGTTCCGCATGGACACCCTGGCTAAAAATGATCAGCTGCGCCCACTCTACTCCGCTGTCTGTGACCTTGCCGGATGCACACTGCCGGGGATTCAGGACACTAGCCTGATTCGCGCTGCAAACACAGTATTCAACCCGCACCGCAGTATTGCCGATGCGCTAGTCATCGATACTCTGCTGACCAACAGCGCGGGATATGCACAGCCTTACCCTGATCTTGAGCTCGAGTTCCGCGACCTCAATGATCGCATTGTTGCCCAGCGCACCTTCTCTCCCGAAGAGTACCTCGCGGGTGACGTCATGCCCGGTGACCTGATGCCTTCCCGCGTGCCGGTTCACATAGCAATCGAAGTCATTAACCCGGGCCCTGAGGCCGTCAGTCGCCAGATTTACATACGCCCCAACCAGTAAAAGTCAATGCTGAAATTGCGCAAAATATGCGCAGTTTTCCCTTTATTCACAAAGGGGTTGGGAGTATCATAGCGCCTCTTTTTCAGCACACTTTTTAACCAGAAGGCCACCGTCTTCTATGCCCTCAATTGGCCCTTACACGCTACCGAACCCCGTGGTTCTGGCTCCTATGGCGGGAGTCACCGACCGCCCGTTCCGCCAGCTCTGCAGAGAACTGGGCGCTGGACTGGTTGTGGGTGAAATGGTCTCTGGCAAGCCTGAACTGCGCAATACGCGTAAGTCAAAGCTGCGCCTGGATCATACGGGTGAGCCGGAACCGATTGCAGTTCAGATCGTCGGTGGTGATCCGGAAATCATGGCCAACAGCGCCCGCTTCAATGTTGAGAACGGTGCTCAGATCATCGACATCAATATGGGCTGTCCGGCGAAGAAAGTGTGCAATAAGGCTGCGGGCTCCGCATTACTGCGCGATGAAGCTCTGGTGAAAGATATATTGCAGGCCACGGTGGAAGCCGTCGATGTACCCGTCAGTCTGAAAATACGCACCGGCTGGAGCCCTGACTCCCGTAATGCGGTGCGTATCGCTGAGATTGCAGAAGCAGCAGGTATTGTATCTCTGGCAGTCCACGGACGGACCCGGGCATGTGGCTACGCCAACACCGTTGAATACGACACCATTCGTAATGTTAAAGCGAGCACCTCGTTACCTGTGTTCGCAAACGGCGATATCACCAATGCCCGCAAGGCCGCCGAAGTCATGCAATACACCGGCGCCGACGGCGTATTGATCGGCCGCGCCGCTCAGGGGCAACCCTGGATTTTCAGAGAAGTCGTTCATTTCCTGAACACCGGCAATGAACTCGCAGCGCCAGACCTGCACGAGGTAGAAACCATCCTCCAGCGTCATCTGGTTTCTCTCTACGATTTTTACGGTGAGTACTTAGGGGTACGCATCGCACGGAAACATGTCAGCTGGTACCTGAAAAGCCAGCCGGGTAACAGTTTCCGGAAAAAGTTTAATCAATTAGACAGTCCCACCGCACAGATGGAATCCATTGCGGAGTATTTCCGGGACCCATCGTTAAGGAAGGAAGCAGCAGCATGAGCTCAGAAGCAATTATCAGACAGGTTGAACCAGTGACAGAACCAGCGAACTCCGAGAACCATTTCACCACCATCGCAGACTCCACACACACGCTGCGTGAGAGCGTAGAGATCGCGCTCAAGAATTATTTTGATGCTATGGACGGCCAGCCAGTATCTGAACTCTACGAAATGGTTCTGGCAGAAGTTGAAGCGCCGCTTCTGGAAACTGTTATGCGTTACACCCGCGACAACCAGACCAAAGCGTCTATCGTGCTGGGCCTCAACCGCGGCACACTGCGTAAGAAACTCAAGCAATACGGCATGCTCTGAGCAGCACCCAATAAAAGATTTTCAGACGGCTGAGATACTCAGCCGTTTTCACTTCCCGACTAGTTAAGATGACAATGACTGAAATCACACAAATCCGACGCGCCCTTATCAGCGTTTCTGACAAAACCGGAATCGTAGAATTCGCTTACGCACTGACTCAGGCAGGTGTAGAAATCCTGTCAACGGGCGGTACTTACAAACTGCTGGTTGATAACAATATCCCGGCCGTTGAAGTGTCAGACTACACAGAATTTCCTGAAATGATGGACGGCCGTGTAAAAACACTGCATCCAAAAATTCACGGTGGCATTCTTGGTCGTCGCGGTCAGGATGATGAAGTCATGCACGAGCACCACATCAACCCGATTGATCTGGTGGTTGTGAACCTCTACCCGTTTGCAGCGACTGTTGCCCGCCCTGATTGCGACCTGCCCCTGGCGATTGAAAACATCGATATCGGTGGTCCGACCATGGTGCGTTCAGCAGCGAAGAACAACGCCCACGTTGGTATCGTCGTAAACGCCTCTGATTACGATCAGGTACTGCAGGAAATCAATGCTCACCAGGGCCTGACGGCCAAACTGCGTTTCGACCTGGCACTGAAAGCCTTCGAACACACAGCAGCTTATGACGGCATGATTGCTAACTACCTGGGCACCATCGACCAGACAGCTGAAGTACTGAGCGTTGATGAGCGTGACGCCTTCCCGCGTACATTCAACAGCCAGTTCATTAAAACGCAGGACATGCGTTACGGTGAGAACCCACACCAGAAAGCGGCCTTCTACGTAGAAGCCAACCCAGCGGAAGCATCCATCGCTACTGCCAAGCAGATTCAGGGCAAAGAGCTGTCTTACAACAACGTTGCTGACACTGATGCGGCACTGGAATGCGTTAAGTCATTCACTAAACCAGCCTGTGTGATCGTTAAACACGCGAACCCATGTGGTGTTGCTGTTGTACCTGATGATGAAGGCGGTATCCGCAAAGCCTACGATCTGGCTTACGCAACCGACAGCGAATCAGCTTTCGGTGGCATCATTGCCTTCAACCGTGAACTCGACGGCGAAACTGCACAAGCCATCGTTGACCGTCAGTTTGTTGAAGTCATCATCGCACCAAAAGTCTCTGCCGAAGCTATCGCAGTTGTAGAAGCGAAGAAGAACGTTCGTCTGCTTGAGTGCGGCGAATGGTCTGCGGAACGCGTTGAAGGTTTCGACTACAAGCGCGTAAATGGCGGCCTGCTGGTTCAGGACCGTGATAACGGCATGATCACCAAAGACGACCTGAAAGTCGTGACTAAGCGTGCACCAAGTGAAGCCGAACTCAACGACCTGATTTTCGCCTGGAAAGTCGCTAAGTTCGTTAAATCAAACGCCATCATCTACGCCAAAGACCGTCAGACTGTTGGTGTAGGCGCTGGCCAGATGAGTCGCGTAAACTCTGCACGTATCGCTGCAATTAAAGCAGAGCACGCAGGTCTGCAGGTTGAAGGTGCGGTGATGGCATCAGATGCCTTCTTCCCGTTCCGCGACGGTATCGATAATGCGGCAAAAGCGGGTATTAAAGCGATTATTCAGCCGGGTGGCTCGATTCGTGATGAGGAAGTGATTGCTGCTGCCGACGAGGCTGGTATCGCAATGGTGTTTACAGGTATGCGCCACTTCCGTCACTAATTCGGAGCTACTGCGTAGATAACGCTTCTGCACCGTAGGAGCTGCTTCTTTGAAAAATAAAGGAAGCGAACGAGTTTAAGCGGTGTGAAATAAAAATTTTGCGGCAACGAATTTAATCTGGTGTCGCGTTGAAAAGAATTGGGCGTTGTAGCCCCGGGAGATGAAAGGTTTCTGAGCAAGGCAAAACCTGAGGAAAAAGCGGAGTGTACTTTAGTACATGAGCATTTTGACGAAGGTTTTAACACCGCTCAGGAGCGTTTCAGACCCGCAATAAGAGAAGTCAGCTATGAAAATCTTAGTAATTGGCAGCGGCGGTCGTGAACATGCTCTAGCCTGGAAGGCGTTACAATCTCCGCTGGTTGAAAAAGTATTCGTTGCTCCGGGCAACGCTGGTTCAGCCATCGAAGAAAACATCGAGAACATCGCCATCGACGTATTGGACTTCGATGCGCTCGAAGCCTTCGCCAAAGAAAACGACATTGGTCTGACCATTGTTGGCCCAGAAGCTCCGTTAGTTGATGGTGTGGTTGATCAGTTTGAAGCCGCTGGCCTGAAAATCTTTGGCCCTAAAAAAGGTGCTGCGCAGCTGGAAGGTTCCAAAGCCTTCACCAAAGATTTCCTGGCACGTCACAAAATCCCAACGGCGGAATACCAGAACTTCACAGACGTTGAGCCAGCACTGGCTTACCTGCGAGAAAAAGGCGCGCCTATCGTTGTTAAAGCCGACGGGCTTGCTGCGGGTAAAGGCGTGATCGTTGCCGAAACTCTTGAGCAGGCTGAAGAGGCTGTGAAAGACATGCTGTCTGGCAACGCCTTTGGTGATGCAGGCTGCCGTGTTGTAATCGAAGAGTTCCTCGCTGGCGAAGAAGCGTCTTTCATTGTGATGGTCGATGGCAAAAACGTGCTGCCAATGGCCACCAGCCAGGACCACAAACGCGTTGGCGATAAAGACACAGGCCCTAACACCGGTGGTATGGGTGCCTATTCTCCAGCACCTGTTGTCACACCAGAAATTGATGCCCGCATCATGAAAGAAGTCATCATGCCGACCGTGGAAGGCATGGCCGCTGAAGGCAACGACTACACAGGTTTCCTGTACGCTGGTCTGATGATCGACGAGTCTGGTGCGCCTAAAGTAATCGAATACAACTGTCGCTTCGGTGATCCAGAAACTCAGCCAATCATGCTGCGTATGCAGTCCGATATGGTGGCTCACTGTCTCGCCGCTCTGGAAGGCAAGCTGGATTCTGAAACTGCCAAGTGGGACCCACGTCCTGCACTGGGTGTGGTTCTGGCAGCCGCAGGCTACCCAGCGGATTACCCGAAAGGTGATGTCATCTCTCTGCCAGAGAACGACGGTACCGACCGTAAGGTTTTCCATGCTGGCACTAAGTTGAACGACAAAGGTGAAGTGGTTACGGCCGGTGGTCGTGTACTGTGTGCAACGGCTTTGGGTAACAGCGTCAGCGAAGCTCAGGCGCAAGCTTACGAGCTGGTGAAACTGGTCTCATGGGAAGGCATGTTCTGCCGCTCTGATATCGGTTACCGTGCAGTAGCACGCGAGAAAGAGAACGGCTAACGCCGACTACCCAAGCAGGGCCAGTAACTTGCTGGCCCTGTCTTATCGCTAATGCCTGTCTGGCTGGCTAAACGCCACGCTCTATAGTGAGGGATCACTGCAGTAATGACCGCTCAACAATTCTTCCATCGTATTTTCCGGGTTCTGGTTCTGCCGGTCATGTTGTTACTGGTCGCTCTGCGTGCTTCTGCGCTTGGCCCAATTATTCTGCCCGAGGGTTCTTTCAGTCAGACCATCACACCTTACACGTCTTTCTATGAGGACAAATCAGCTTCTCTGACTCTGCCTCAGATACTGGCCAGTGACCGACAACTCAGCTTCACCCCAACGCACACGATATCCCTGAAACGCGGAGTTAACTCCGGAGTCGTCTGGATAAGAATGTCAGTCTTAAATCCATTCGCTCAGGAAATGGACACCATACTGACCCTGTCGAACTCACGAATCGACTCGGTGCGTATCTTCAATATCTCTGACACTGAACGTCCGCTGGAGCTGAATGCACCTCAACCCCAGGGGTCGTTAAGTCAGGCACACGTTTTCAGCCTGAATGTAGAGAGTAAGGCCACAAACAGTTATCTGATCCGCCTCGAAACTGATGCCATAATGGCAACCCGCATCGCCCTCAAAAGCCTGGATCAGTTCAACCTTGTAGAGCGTATCAGTAACCTGTTGACCGGGGCGCTCCTTGGGTT
>NZ_DDKU01000101.1:0-6036 GCF_002339775.1 Thalassolituus sp. UBA2590 | reverse complement strand
AGTACCCACGTTTACGTGGGGTTTTGAGCGTTCAAACGTTTCCTTTGCCACCGTCTTGGCCCTCAGGTTGTAAGGTTTATGCTAAAGCTTGCCGGCGAGCCGACTATATATGTATGAGAGCCGACATCATACGCGCGCGCGGAATCCTGTCAACAAAGGTCGTTACCTCGAGACAGGCTGAGCTGCAGAATGGCGTCAGGTGAAGGTTTTTTCGCTTTAATTGGACTTACAGGCAAAAGTGTGAGGAAATCGCCGCCGAAAACGTGTACATTATCGCGCGAAATTTCACTCTGCTAACCGAGTAACGTTATGACAGACCTCTCTAAATACAGAAACATAGGTATCTTTGCCCACGTTGACGCGGGTAAAACTACCACCACGGAACGTATCCTGAAGCTGACCGGTAAAATTCACAAGACCGGTGAAGTACACGACGGCGAATCCACTACTGACTTCATGGAACAGGAAGCTGAGCGTGGTATTACCATTCAGTCTGCTGCTGTTACCTGTGAATGGGCAGGCCACCGCCTGAACGTTATTGACACCCCTGGACACGTTGACTTCACCGTTGAAGTTTATCGTTCACTTAAAGTACTGGACGGTGGTATTGGCGTATTCTGTGGTTCTGGCGGTGTTGAGCCTCAATCAGAAACCAACTGGCGTTACGCTAACGAATCTGAAGTATCCCGTATCATCTTCGTAAACAAGCTGGACCGTCTGGGTGCAGACTTCTACCGCGTTGTTGATCAGGTTAAGAATGTACTGGGCGCTAGGCCACTGGTTATGGTTCTGCCAATCGGTACCGAAGACGAGTTCGTTGGTGTTGTCGACCTGCTGAGCAAAAAAGCTTACGTATGGGATGACTCTGGCCTGCCAGAAAACTACGAAATTCAGGACGTTCCAGCTGACATGGCTGACGACGTTGAGATGTACCGTGAACAGCTGATCGAAACCGCCCTGGAAGCAGACGAAGACCTGCTGATGGAATACCTGGAAGAAGGTACAGAACCATCCATCGAAGATCTGAAGCGTTGCATCCGTGAAGGTACCCGTACTCTGCAGTTCTTCCCAACCTACTGTGGTTCTGCCTTTAAGAATAAAGGTGTACAGCTGGTTCTGGACGCGGTTGTTGATTACCTGCCAGACCCAACGGAAGTTGATCCACAGGATCTGACCGACGAAGAAGGTAACCCAACTGGCGAGCACGCTATCGTATCTGCTGACGAGCCTTTCCGTGCTCTGGCGTTCAAGATCATGGACGACCGTTTCGGCGCCCTGACCTTTATCCGTATCTACTCCGGTAAGATCAACAAAGGCGATACCGTACTTAACTCTGCCACAGGCAAGACTGAGCGTATCGGTCGTATGGTTGAAATGCAGGCGGACGATAAGAGCGAGCTGACTTCAGCACAGGCCGGTGACATCATCGCGGTTGTTGGTATGAAGAACGTTCAGACTGGTCACACCCTGTGTGATCCTAAGCACGAATGTACTCTGGAAGCCATGGTGTTCCCAGAGCCAGTAATCTCTATCGCTGTTAAGCCAAAAGACAAAGGCGCAGTTGATAAGATGGGCATCGCGATCGGTAAGCTGGTTGCTGAAGATCCATCGTTCCAGGTTGAAACTGACGAAGATTCAGGCGAAACCATCCTGAAAGGTATGGGCGAGCTTCACCTCGATATTAAAGTCGACATTCTGAAGCGTACTTACGGCGTTGAGCTGGAAGTAGGTGCTCCACAGGTATCTTACCGTGAGACCATCACTTCAGCGATCGAAGACAGCTACACCCACAAGAAGCAGTCTGGTGGTTCTGGTCAGTACGGTAAGATCGATTACCGCATGAAGCCAGGTGAGCCAGGTACAGGTTTCGTATTCAACACCTCTGTTGTGGGCGGTAACGTACCAAAAGAATTCTTCCCTGCGATTGAGAAAGGCTTCAAGAGCATGATGGAAGAAGGTCCACTGGCTGGCTTCCCAGTACTGGACGTTGAAATCGACGTATTCGACGGTGGTTACCACGCGGTTGACTCCTCTGCAGTTGCGTTCGAAATCGCTGCAAAAGGTGCATTCCGTCAGTCAATGCCGAAAGCCGGCGCTCAGCTGCTTGAGCCTATCATGAAGGTTGACGTCTTCACTCCAGAAGACAACGTGGGTGATGTTATCGGTGACCTGAACCGTCGTCGCGGCATGATCAAAGATCAGGAGCCAGGCACGACTGGTGTTCGCATCAAAGCAGACGTTCCACTGTCTGAAATGTTTGGCTACATCGGCCACCTGCGTACCATCACTTCTGGTCGTGGTCAGTTCTCTATGGAGTTCAGCCACTACATGCCTTGCCCACAGCAGATCGCTGACAAGGTAATGGAAGAAGCGAAAGCACGTAAAGCAGAGAAGTAATCTGACTTACTGCTAACGCAGAAAAAACCCCGCCTGGTTCGCCACGCGGGGTTTTTTATTGGCTGACATTTCACCCTGACGGGGGAAGACAGATAACGCCAGATTGATTATTATTTCGCCAAATCACAGAGGAAGTTAATAATGATATCAAGAAGCCTCCCCACCGCTGTGCTGGCAATTAGCCTTTATGGCCTGTCGGCCCACGCGAACGACTGTGACGGCATCGATTGCCCACAGGAGCCCATAGCCGATGAATGTTTTGATCAGAGCTGTGAACTTCCACCCGAGAATGAAGCGCCCGCCTGCGATGGCCAGGAGTGCCCTCCTATCGACGAATGCCAGGACCCACAAAGCTGTGAAGGCCCGGGAGATGGACCGGGAGAAACGCCAAATTACGCAGTGAATGTCGACTCCGACAGTACAGTGACCATCCTCAGTACCGACATCACCGCCGATGGTGAGATCTACGTCGAAGTTAGCCCGACAAAAGGCACCGCCACCGACAATCAAGGCGCATCGGTGACCTTTGATACCAACGGCGAATTCAGCACGCTTGAAGAAGGCGTCACTGAAGAGGTGACATTCGAGGTATACACAACCGGTACCGATACCGCTTATGCGATCATCACTGTCACGGTCACAGGCGTGACACAGGAAGAGACCGAAGTTAGCCTCAATGCTGGTGTGACTACCCACGACACGTTATCTCGCAACGGAGTATTCAACGAAGGAGAGTTTGTAACTGTCTGGATGGACACCCAGCAACTGGCCGAAGGTGAAGCCATTGTCATCCGTGATATTCCAGAGCATATGGAATACGTTGAGACGCTCTCTGCAGATCTACCGGCAGACGCCAGCAGCAATATGGCGTTCCGTACTGAGATACTGGGCAGCTTCTACCGGGCAGAGGATCGCATTCTTCGCATAAGCCCACGTAGCGGAGACGAAACTTCCACACCGGCTGCACATGTGGTCTTCAAAGTAATTGCTTCAGAGAGTGACGAGCCCACAGTACTACTTATCGAACGCCTGGACAGTGAGGGTCTTGAAGCGACTAATGCAACGGTCGAAATTCCACCTGCTCAATCTGCTAAGTATTACCTCGAAGTGGCGCGCAGCGACTCAGGTGCAACCCTTGCTGCCTGGCCCCCAGCAACACAAGAAGAAGACTTCGTTACACTTGAAACAAGTGTCTCCGCGGAAACAGGAAGCCTCACCTGCTCAGATTCGGAGACCCTATCTGATAATGGCCTACTCAATGGTAACGGAACGGCAACCGCTAGTTGCTCAGATGGCGTCGTGACAGCCAGCAACACCGATGCAAGTGTATCGGCAGAAGCACCGCTGACCCTCCCTTTGATGTTCACCAGCGAAGAGTCAACAAGCCTTGTTGCCGGCGGAAGCATATCCTTCAGTGACGCCAGCAGCATTAGCCTGGAAGCAGCAGCACAGGCCCCCGTAGGTGCAGGTGTAGAGCCCATTCTTATTCTGGAATATCCGTCCAACCCATATGCTGCACTCCGACTCAAGCTTCCAGACGGTGTTGAAAAAGCCACCAATCTGACCGTGGACTTATTACTGGACCCAGATTCATCAGAAATCTACCCTGCCGAATTTGACTGCATACAAATATCCACGTCGTCGGCTCTGAACGAAGAAAGCCTTATCGTCACCTGTACACCAGACCATGTACATATAGCGTTCCCAGTAGATATGGCAGTAGAAAATCAGGCGGATTTTGAAGATGGCCTCGCTCGGATCGATGTTGATTTCACCACGACAGATAGCGAAGGGACAGCTACCGCGTCTGTACTGACAATAAGTAAGTATGATGAGATCGACAGTGCTGTCGCCTATTACGCTGACTACACCATCGACTTTGAAGAAGACAAAGACTCCCTGGGAATCTTCGCCGCACTGTTAGCTCTTATAAGCTTTGGCCTTTATCGCAGACGTAATCAGGTAAGCTAGGCCAACCACCAGGCCAGTGATCATTCCTAGGATGTGGGCTGGCTTGGTTTTCTTTCCTGGCATCGCGTCAATTGAGTGGCCAGTGAGCATTTCCCAGCCACTCTCGCTACCGAAAAACCCAAGCTCATGGGCAGAAAACAGAGCGAAAATAACAGCGGTAACCATCATCATCCAGAAGTCACGGGTTCGATACCCCTCCGCAATAATCAACACCAGCAAGAGCACAAACGTACCTGAGGCCACACCACTAAAGCCAAGGGATATGTGGCCGGGTGCAGTCAATATCAGCTTATAAGCGGCCGTTATCGTAATCACAGCGATAAGATAAATAACAAACGCCCGCCGGTTTATCTGCTCACACACAAGGCTACTGGCCAGAAGCACAATGATGTTCCAGAGGTAATGATCCCAGGAACTGTGGACAAACACAGCCGTAAAGGTACGCCACCACTCTCCCTCTTCAATAATGGCAGCGCGATCAAACCTCAGATAGTTATCCGCCTCAGGAACGAACATCAGTGCCGTTACCGTAATCCCGAGCGTAATTGTCACCCATGAGTGCGACAGAAAATCAGAACGCACCCGTGCCCAGGTTAGCCCCAGCACATTGGCCAGCGCTCTGAAAAAGTTAAGCTGCATCGGGATCAGGCTCTTCACCGACAAAAAGAAGTGCGAGTTTCCAGGTAATCACGCCCACTAAAAACCCTGCCAACAGATCGACCACGTAATGCTGCTTAGCTAACAGCGTAGAGGCAATAATTGGCAAATACAAAAACAGGCTCCACACCCACCAGAAAGTTCGCACACCATGCATATGACTGGCGACAACCATGACCGTCGCCGCCAATAAAGTCTGAGACGCATGCAAACTCGGCAAGAGATTGACCCCGGCATCAAGACTACGCAGCATCATCAGTCCGCTGCAAGTCCAGTCAGTACAGATAAACGCCTCATGGGTGATCTTCAATGGTACAAATGCGAAACAAAGGCAGGCAATCACTACGGACAGCACCAGCGACAGCGCATAACGAAGATACAGAGTAAAAGGCATATCGAGCAGGGCGGGAATGATCAGGCCCGGAATATAAAGAAAGTAGATAAACGCAAATTCTGGAATCAATGGAATCGCATCATCAAGAGGCAAACCCACCTCCCATGAATCTATAGAGTCCATTCTCGCAGCGTTGTACTGCTGTAAAACCTGGTAGGCAACCAACTGAATAATAGCAACGAGAACACCAATGATGATGCGGCCCACGCGTATATCTGCAATTCGATAATCGTACTTTGTTCTTAACGGCATGGTACTTCGATACTGATCAAAACAGCATTGTAGCCCAGGACTTCTGAAAAAACTGGCCTCTGGAAACCACAAAGACCTACCTGAAGAGTAATTAAGAAAGCCAAATAGCAGACACAAAAAAGCCCGCATGAAGCGGGCTTTTTCTGATTCTGCATCTTTCTTCACCGCACACTTCGAGGAAGTGTTACCGAAGAAGGCTCTGCCAGGCCGTGTTATCGATTTGATGAGGAGCTTACTTATGTAAGTGACAAATCAAATCGATGACACAACACCGCAGAGGCGATGCAGGTAGCTTCATCACTCGATGATTTTAGCTACAACACCAGCACCTACAGTACGACCACCTTCACGGATAGCGAAACGCA
>NZ_DDKU01000084.1:599-5273 GCF_002339775.1 Thalassolituus sp. UBA2590 | reverse complement strand
CAGCATTAGTAAACTGGAATGACACTCCGACTGTCGTACTGCTTGCGGGAGGTGGCTATGACCCCGCTGAAGACGGCAGTTCAAGCGAACGGTTGGAGCACACGACGGGTAATACAGTTTATATGATCAGAGCATCTGACGGCGCCGTACTCTGGAGTGCGTTTGACGAAAGCAGCAATATTTCAGTAAATATGACCAACAGCTTCGCCAGTGACGTTTCACCAGTAGATCGTGATGGAGATGGCTTCGTTGATCTTTTATTTGCAGCGGATACAGGCGGAAGAGTATGGCGCTTTGACTGGAAAGATGACAACCAAGGGTTTAATGGTAATGTAATCGCTGACCTGAACAGCAGCGCCTCAGACGGTGTGTCAGGCAACCGCCGCTTTTATGTAAGCCCGGATGTCTCCTACATCAATACCACAAGAACCACAGAAACAGACGAAGGCATTGAACTAGTGACCAAGGACAAGTTCCTGTTAGTGAGTATTGGTTCGGGCTATCGTGCACACCCTCTCGATGTAGATGTTCAGGATCATTTTTACCTGATCAAAGACCCGCACGGTCTGAACTATCCGGAAAGTTACGAAACTATTCAAATCGGTGATCTTGTAGAGTGGTCTTCTAGTGACGCCACCGACGAGTCGAAATCTGCTTTCGGTTGGTATTTTGATCCAACACTTGTCGGAGAGAAGATCATGTCACCATCAATCACACTCAACGGCGTTGTCACATTCAATACATTCTCAACGACCTCTGATGAGGAGTTCTCATGTTCTGGCAATCTGGGCGCATCCAGGACCTACCAACTTGCCCTTTCAGAAGAGATACGAAATCGCACTACCTGTAAGGACGGTACAAATTCCTGTAAACCAGATATTCCAGGAGAGAATCCTACTGGAGGAGACATTGTCCCAAGGCTGAAACCAGACCCAACACTGGTAATGCCGGACCCGGACGAGTGTCCCGAAGGTGAAGTATGCGACCTGCCTGATTGTGAGGATTATGCCATCAGCATCCTCTCTGGAACCACACTGACTCAGGGTAATATGGACCGCTGTGATCTGTTTGAAACCAACTATTGGGAGGAACAACAATGACATACCACCGTGGTTTCACGTTGCTTGAGCTTCTTGTTGTACTAGCAATTGTTGGTATTCTCGCGGCTGTCGCATACCCCTCCTACCAAGATAGCGTAAGGCAAGCGAACCGCTCCGATGCTATTGCGGAGCTGCAAGGAATACTTGCAGCTCAGGAGCGATATTTCCTCGCAAACCGCGAATACGCAACAGCATTGTCCAGCCTTGGCTTTGCGACAGATACTCATGCTATTGATGTCTACAACATCACAGCAGGTGATTGTGATGCGCCCAATAATGACGCAACTCTATGCGTTGAAATAACTGCTGCTGCATCAACAGACAGTCAAAAGAAAGATGGCGATATTGTGATGAACAGTATTGGCCGTTCTGAACTCGTTGAAGCAGGAACGGACACCGTTAAAAAGCAGCTGTGACCTTTCAGCTGAACAAATAAAAAACCCCAGCATTAGCCGGGGTTTTTTATTACCAGAGAAATATCGACTTACACTTCGGTCATCCGTAACTCTTTTGGTAACGAGAAAACCACGTTTTCTTCTCTGCCCTGCAATTCCTCAGGCTCCTCACCACCGAGTGATACCAGTTTAGCAACGACTTCTTTAACCAGAACATCCGGAGCAGAAGCACCTGCAGTAATACCAACGGCTTTAACGCCCTGGAGCCATTCAGCCTGAATTTCGGAAGCATCGTCGATCAGAAAAGCTTTTGCCCCCATACGCTCACCAAGCTCACGGAGACGGTTAGAGTTACTGCTGTTTGGCGAACCAACTACCAGCATCAGGTCACAATCAGACGCGAGGATTTTAACGGCGTCCTGGCGGTTCTGTGTGGCGTAACAAATGTCGTCTTTTCGAGGCCCGGTAATCTCAGGAAACTTCGCACGCAGTGCATCAATAACCCGGGCAGTATCATCCATCGATAATGTTGTCTGAGTTACGTATGACAGAGCAGAAGGATCTTTGACCTCAAGAGCATCAACGTCCTCTTCATCTTCAACAAGATAGATATTTCCGCCCTTGCTGAAGTCGTACTGACCCATGGTACCTTCGACTTCAGGGTGCCCTTTATGGCCGATAAGGATGCACTCTCGGCCGAGAGCGCTGTAGCGGGTCACCTCAAGGTGAACCTTAGTCACCAACGGGCAGGTCGCATCAAATACTTTAAGACCGCGGTCGGCTGCATTTTTACGCACAGCCTGAGAGACGCCATGAGCTGAAAAAATAACGATATTATCGTCTGGCACTTCATCTAGCTCGTCGACGAAGATAGCACCTCGATCACGCAGGTCATTCACTACAAACTTATTGTGGACGACTTCGTGACGAACATAGATAGGCGGTTCAAACAGTTCCAGTGCGCGATTAACGATATCGATCGCCCGATCAACACCAGCGCAGAAACCGCGTGGATTAGCGAGCTTAATCTGCATCCTTCACCTCGAGAATCTGAACTTCAAAATGGAGCTCTTTTCCTGCCAGCGGATGATTGAAATCAACGGCAACGTAGTCACCTTCAATAGAGCTGATTACGCCAGGAAGCTCAGCCCCCTGAGCATCTGCGAATGACACCATCAAACCTGGCGCCACCGGCATATCCACCGGAAAATCGGAGCGTTTCATTTCCTGAAGATTCTGCGGGTTTGGTTGCCCGAATGCTTTTTCGGGCGGCACGGTAAAAGTCTTGTGATCACCCGTGGTTAAACCGATCAGACATTCTTCAAAGCCTTCGGGTAAGTTTCCATCGCCGACCGAGAATTCAGCCGCGTCATTTTCGAAGGTGGAGTCCACTTCCTGCCCATCTGCCAGGCGCAGGGCAAAATGCAGTTTTACCCGACTTCCGTCAGCAATAATTCCGAGAGACATAATCACACCTTTTAATAGGCCGCACACAATGGCGGTGCGGCGTTAGTACGCAGATGTCAGGCTTTCGCCCGCTCTTCTTTAATTTCCCGAACCACATCAAGCGCCATCATAATCGCGCCTAATGTAATCGCGGAGTCGGCGATATTAAATGCAGGGAAGTAACTGTTGTTCCAGTGCACCGAAATGAAATCGACGACGTGCCCATACAATACCCGGTCAATCAGATTGCCCACGGCGCCGCCGAGTATCAGCGTCAGCGCAATAGGCAACCAGACACTTCCTCGCGGAAGTCTGGCCAGCCACACCAGCAACATAACCGAGACGCCCGCCGAGATAATCGTAAAGAACCAGCGCTGCCACCCCGCCTGATCCGCCAGGAAACTAAAAGCCGCACCTGGGTTATAGAGCAAGGTAAAGTCCAGAACAGGCAGAATGTACACCGGCTGGGCGTAGGTCAGCATGTTCTCCGCAGCCACTTTGGTCACCTGATCCAGCACCACGGCCAGCACGGCTAACCACAACCAGATCAGAGGCGAGCGTCCGCTGTCCGCTACAGCACTTGAATCATTCATCAGGCGTAATGACGGACTTCACCGTCACCCTCAACGTTCTCGACACAACGGCCGCACAAGGTTGGGTGACGCTCGTCGCTACCCACCGTCTCACTGTGATGCCAGCAACGTTCACACTTCTCGGCATCGGATGCCATAACAGCAACGCGAAGACCATCAAGGTCAGTCGCTTCACCACCCTCTTCGCTCAGAGATTTTACAACGGCACCCGAGGTAATCAGTACAAAGCGTAATTCATCACCTAAGCGATCCAGTTTGGCTTTCAACTCGTCAGCAGCGAACAATACGACTTCAGCACTCAAAGAAGCACCAATGCGTTTTTCACCCCGTGCTTTTTCCAGCGCGCCATTGACCGCTTCTTTGGCTTCCATGACGGAGCGCCAGTAAGCATCATTAAACTCGGACGCGGCAATCTGCGGAAAGTCTGTATACCACTCTGAAAGCTGAGCAGACTCTTCGCGCTCACCGCTCACTGGCGCAGGTAATGCGCTCCAGATTTCTTCAGCGGTGAAAGACAGCACAGGCGCGATCCAGCGCGCCATCGCTTCAGCGACATGATAAAGCGCAGTCTGCGCACTGCGACGTGGCAGGCTATCCGCTTTACAGGTGTACTGACGGTCTTTAATTACATCAAGGTAGAAGGCACCCAACTCAGATACACAGAAATTCATCAGTGTCTTCGTCAGCGCCTTCAGGTCATAGTTGTTATACAGCGCGATGACTTTTTCCTGGAGTCGCTCGGTGTAACTGACCATCCAGGCATCGAGTGGCAACAGTTGCTCCGCTGGCACCATATCGGCCGCTGGCATAAAGCCATTGATGTTCGCCAACAGGAAACGGCAGGTATTACGTACACGGCGATAAGAATCGGCGTTACGTTTCAGAATTTCATCAGAAACCGTCATCTCACCTGAATAGTCAGTATCGGCTACCCACCAGCGAAGGATGTCGCCGCCCAGTTGATTAATAACCTTCTGAGGTTCTACCGTGTTGCCGATCGACTTGGACATCTTGCGGCCCTGACCATCAACGGTGAAGCCGTGAGTCAGTGCTGTTTTGTAGGGTGCTTTGCCATAGGCTGCGACGCTGGTCAGCAGTGATGACTGGAACCAACCACGGTGCTGGTCAGAACCTTCCAGA
>NZ_DDKU01000084.1:0-284 GCF_002339775.1 Thalassolituus sp. UBA2590 | reverse complement strand
CCTTCCAGATACAGGTCGGCGGGCATTTCCAGCTCGTCACGCGCCATGCAGACGGCCGTGTGAGTCACCCCAGAATCGAACCAGACATCCAGTGTATCGACGACTTTATCGTACTGAGTCGCTTCATCACCCAGTAACTCTGCCGGATCAAGATCAAACCAGGCATCAATGCCTGCACCTTCAACGCGCTCTGCAACCTGAGCAATTAATTCAGACGTACGCGGATGCAGTTCGGCGGTTTCTTTGTGAACGAAAAGTGCGATCGGCACCCCCCAGGTGCGCTG
>NZ_DDKU01000075.1:0-55387 GCF_002339775.1 Thalassolituus sp. UBA2590 | reverse complement strand
CGCCGATGGTAGTGTGGGGTCTCCCCATGTGAGAGTAGGTCATCGTCAAGCTCTTATTCGAAACCCCTGATTGCCTACGCAGTCAGGGGTTTTTTCATTTGCTCACATCCCTGTCCAACCCTGAACAATTCTCCTGTCATATCTGTATTCCCCAGCGCACTACTCTGGATTATGCCTACACTCAATAGAGCTTCAGGAGGTGTATGTGTTTCTTATTATCGAAGACAGTCCGATCGTTCAGAAGATTTTGCAGCACACGTTGCGACAGCAGGGCATTGAGCCGGTGGTGTTTGCTTCTACCAAAGCCGAAGGAATTGAGCTGTATAACGAACACAAAGACAGCGTGGTCGCCGCACTGGTTGATCTGAACCTTCCTGATGCGCCTGATGGTGAAATGGTCAGTTACCTGCTTGATCAGCGTTTACCGGTTGTTGTTCTTACGGGTAGTGACGATCTGAATCAGCGTAAAGAGCTCCTCAAGAGCGGGGTCGTTGATTACGTTATTAAAGAGAACCGCTTCTCCTATCAGTATGCAGCGCGAATGCTTAACCGACTTGAGCGTAATCGCTCAATTACAGCGCTTGTGGTGGATGACTCTTCCACGATGCGACAGGCTGTGACGTCTTACCTCAGACTCCAGAATTTTCAGGTTGTTGAGGCTCATAATGGGGCTGAGGGACTTGAGAAGTTAGAGTCAGACATCTCTATCAAGCTCATCATTACTGATTATCATATGCCTGAGATGAATGGCTTTGCTTTTCTCCAGCAGGTGAGACATCGCTACGATAAGCGGCCACTGGCCATCATTGGCCTGTCGAGTCAGGAAGACGCGGATATCTCTGTGCAGTTTATTAAAAAGGGCGCGAACGACTTCCTCCAGAAGCCTTTTCAGCAGGAAGAATTCAGCTGTAGGGTGACGAACAATATCGAGGCGCTTGAGCAATTCGTTGCCGTTCAGGAGCAGGCCACTCTGGATTATCTGACAGGCCTCAGAAATCGTCGTTACTTTATCGAAGAAGGGGATGCGCTGGTTAAAAGGCTTCAGGCAGAGGGCAAGCCCTTTACTGTGGCACTAATGGATATCGACAGCTTTAAGGGGATTAATGATGAGTACGGTCACGATGCCGGGGATGCCGTCCTGAAGCAGTTGGCCGGATATCTACAGCAGACTTTCTTCAGGTTCCATATGGCTCGATATGGTGGCGAAGAGTTTGCGCTTATTCTGCCAGGTCTGGATACTGATAAAGCCTATGGACTGTTAGATCAGTTCAGATCTTATGTGGCTGATCAGTTATTTATTCTGCCCGATGATGATTACATCAGGGTGACGGTAAGCACGGGCGTAGCGCCTTTTTCACCTTCCAATAAGAGCATGTTGCATCAATTACTGCTGGATGCGGATGAAGCTCTGTACGCTGCGAAAGAGGGTGGCCGGAACCTGGTTGTGGTTCATGACCCGACCCTCTCTGCAGATTAGGTATCAGACTCCAGCTGAATCAAAAGTAGCACTGACTATCGCCTGAGCTTCTTCAATGATCTGAGCGAGATGCTCCTCACCTTTAAAGCTTTCTGCGTAGATCTTATAGATCTCTTCTGTGCCGGATGGGCGTGCAGCGAACCAGCCGTTCTCTGTGGTGACTTTCAGACCGCCAATCGCCGCACCGTTGCCTGAGGCATGGGTCAGTTTTTCTTTGATCTCTTCACCGGCAAGTTTTTCGGCGGTCACGTCACCGGCACTCAACTTTTTCAGTACGGATTTCTGTGGGCCAGTCGCTGCAGCATCAATACGCTTATAGACGGGTGCTGAGAATTTTTCGGTCAGGGCGATGTAGTGTTCACCCGGATCTTTGCCGGTCACGGCTTTAATTTCAGCGGCTAAGAGTGCGAGGATGATGCCGTCTTTGTCGGTCGACCATACCGTGCCGTCTTTCCGCAGGAAGGAAGCGCCTGCGCTCTCTTCACCGCCAAAACCGAACTTACCTGTGTACAGACCATCAACAAACCATTTAAAGCCCACAGGGACTTCTGAGAGTGTGCGGCCCAGATCAGCTGCTACGCGGTCGATCATGCTGGACGACACCAGTGTTTTACCAATGGCGAGATCCTGTGACCATTGTGGGCGATGGGTATACAGGTAGTTAATCGCTACGGCGAGATAGTGATTAGGATTCATCAAACCAACAGATGGCGTGACAATGCCGTGGCGGTCGTAATCCGGGTCGTTGCCCAGTGCGATGTCGAAATCGTCTTTTAAGTCGATGAGGCCCGCCATGGCGTATGGGCTGGAGCAGTCCATACGGATGTTGCCGTCTTTGTCTAACGTCATAAACGAGAAGGTCGGGTCAATGTTTTCGTTAACGACTGTAATATCCAGACCGTAGGTCTCAGCAATGACATCCCAGTATGCGATACCGGAACCACCGAGTGGGTCCACACCAATCTTAACGCCTGCTTTGGCGATGGCATCCATATCGATCACACTGGCAAGATCATTTACGTACGGTGTGATGTAGTCGTATTTAGTTACCAGATCCGATGCCCAGGCCTTGGCAAAGTCCATGCGCACAACGTCGTTACTGCCGCTGTTAATTATGTCGTTGGCGCGGTCCTGGATCTGAGAGGTTACGTCCGTATCGGCAGGGCCACCATTCGGTGGATTATATTTAAAGCCACCGTCCTGAGGAGGGTTGTGCGATGGGGTAATCACGACGCCATCGGCCAGCTCTGAGGTTTTACCTTGGTTGTACGTCAGGATCGCATGAGAGATTACTGGCGTTGGTGTATAGCCTCGGCCTTGCTGAACGCGAACGCAGATACCGTTAGCGACCAGCACTTCCACTGCGGTGATAAATGCACACTCGGACAGGGCGTGGGTATCCATACCGATGTAGAGCGGGCCGGTAATATCATTCTGTTGGCGGTATTCAACTAACGCCTGACAGATAGCGGCAATATGCGTTTCGTTAAAGGAGCCGTTTGCGGAACTGCCGCGGTGGCCGGAGGTGCCGAAGCTCACCAGTGTGTCGGCGGATGGCTGGCGGACATAATAGTCGGCGACAAGGCGTGGAATATTGGCAAGATCAGAAGCGAGTGCTTTCTGGCCGGCTCTTTCATGGTGACTCATGCAGAGAGTTTCCTTACAGAATGTCTAATAATGATAGGTATTGTGCCTTCTGCGTGTGACAGCTTCCAGATAGTTTCGGAAGAATGGCGGATGCATCGGTACTGTTGAACCGGACAGTGGTGATCACTGGGGCATTCGGTTACTCTCAGGCTAACGTTCATTAACGAGACTCTGTTATGTCAGAAGATACTATTTTCGGGAAAATCGCCCGCGGTGAAGCGGATGCTAAGATCGTTTATGAGGACGATCAGTGTCTGGCGTTCCGCGATATGTTTCCTGCGGCGCCGATGCATATTCTGGTGATCCCGCGTAAGCCGATCCCGCGTTTATGTGACGCCGAAGAAACGGACGCAGCGCTTCTGGGGCACATGATGCTGGTTGCCAATAAAGTTGCCGAGCAGGAAGGTCTTGGGGATAAATTCCGTTTGGTGATTAATAATGGTGAAGGTGCGGGGCAATCCGTATTCCATTTGCATATGCATGTCATAGGCGGCCGTGATCTGTCTTGGCCTCCGGGCTGATAATAAAGCTACCTGCGTCGCTGTGGCGGTGTTAAAAGTTCGCTCAAAGTGCTCGCTTACAACCAGTAGGCTCCGCCTTCTCGCGAACTTTTGCCTTGCCACACCTTCCTCGCTGACGCTTTTTCAAAAAACCCCTTCGTTAATTTAAGCTCCTTAAGTTTCGCTATGAAAACTGAATTTAAAGAACTCCGTGCGCGTCTGCATGACGGGCGAAATCTTGTTGTTGATGACTGGTCGGTGTCGGCGGATCAGACCTGGGGCATTATCGGGACGAATGGCAGCGGTAAGACAGTGCTGTCGCGCTTGTTTGCCGGTGATGTTCGCCTGAGTCACGGTGAGGTCTCAGGTCTGCCAGAGCGCGTCGCGTTCGTGTCGCTGGAAGCGCAGGCGGCGCTGATTGAACAGGAGCGTCGGGAAGATGAATCTGATCTTATGGATCAGAAGGATATCGGAACGCTGGTCAGTGAATTGCTGGCACCGGTCGAGGAAGTCGCCGAGTGGATTCAGTTACTGGGGATGGAGCATATTCTGTCGCAGGGTTTCCGCTCGTTATCTACCGGTGAGAGTCGTAAGGTGATGCTGGTGAATGCGGTACGGCAGAAGCCTGACCTGTTGATCCTGGATGAACCGCTCGAAGGTCTGGATGCAAACAGTCGCGAGGCGCTTGCAGAGGCGCTGTTTAAGCTTCATGAAAGTGGCCAGCGTCTGCTGTGGGTAGCGAACCGTTTGGATGAACTGCCAGACTGGCTGACGCATCTGGCGTTTGTTCACGATGCCCGCTTATTAGTTCAGGGCGAACGTGAGTCGGTACTTACCTCGCCTGAAGTCCATTCTTTACTGCATTTTGATAAGCCTTTGTCGGAATTCCCGGAAGCGCCGGTGAAATATGGACTGAACTCTGGTGAGCCGCTGGTGCGTCTGGTGAATGGCTCGATCGTCTATGGCGAGCGCACTTTGTTTTCTGAGCTCAACTGGCAGGTCGATCCGGGAGCGCACTGGGCGATTACAGGCCCGAACGGTTGCGGTAAGACCAGTCTGTTGCAGATGATCACAGGCGATAACCCACAGTGCTACCGCAACGAGCTGTATCTGTTTGGTATGAAGCGTGGCAGCGGCGAAACCATCTGGGACATCAAAAAGCATATAGGTCTGGTGTCGTCGTCGCTGCAGTGGGAATACCGGGCAACCACGAACGTGCTGACGACGGTGATTTCTGGTTTATACGACAGCATTGGTTTGTATCAGGCGGCGGGGGATGACGACCGGCGTCTCGCGGAGCAGTGGCTGGAGATTATCGGCTTGCGCCATAAAGCCAATCAGAGCCTGCATCACCTGTCGTACGGAGAGCAGCGTGTGGTGCTTATCGCTCGTGCTCTGATCAAGCAGCCGCCGCTGCTGATTCTGGATGAGCCTTGCCAGGGATTGGATGACCCAAGCCGCGAAATGGTGCTGGCGTTTATCCGTCGTTTATCAGAACAGAAAACCATTACGCTTCTGTATGTGACCCACCACGCGGACGAGATTCCGGCGGGGGTAAGTCATCACTTACGGTTGGGTGCCGAAAACACCTACAGGTACGAGATTTGAGCCGTTGGTTTGTCGATACTGAGCGGAAGGACGCAGCGAGTACATCCCTGTATGCTCAGTTGTGACATCTATCTCTACAGGGAATGGGTCACAAATACCTTCCTTCTCAGCATCGGCAACTCATCGTGATAAATCTCAGCCAATAAAAAAGCACCCGAGGGTGCTTTTTGTTTTCGTGCGTCGCGGAAGCGTTATGAGCGAAGGTCAGGCTAGGCGGAAGTGGCTGAGGACGCGCAGTTTACATGGGGTAAATGAGCATTCCGAAGCCACTTCCAACAACGCATGGCCGAGCGCAATAGCTTCTATCAGTAAAGGACGCGGGCGCGAATGGTGCCCTCAACCTCTTTGATTTTCTCCAGCGCCAGATCTGACGCATCAGCCGCAACATCGATCACAACGTAGCCAACTTCTTCAACGGTCTGCAGGTACTGACCACAGATGTTGATGTTGTTGTCGGCGAGAATGCTGTTTATGGCATTCATAACGCCAGGTACGTTTTTGTGGATGTGCAGAATACGGTGAACGTTCGGGTTGGATGGCAGAGCCACCTCAGGGAAGTTCACTGAAGAAGTGGTGGTGCCGTTGTCGCTGTACTGAGCCAGCTTCTCACCTACTTCTTTACCGATGTTTTCCTGAGCTTCCATGGTAGAACCACCGACGTGCGGGGTCAGGATCACGTTGTCGAATTCGCGCAGTGGTGAGACAAACTCTTCGCTGTTAGAGCGTGGTTCAACCGGGAATACGTCGATGGCCGCACCCAGGAGTTTGCCGCTGCGTACGGTATCTGCCAACGCATCGATATCAACCACAGTGCCGCGTGACGCGTTCAACAGGATAGAACCCTGTTTCATTTGCTCAAACTGCTCTGGGCCCATCATCCATTTAGTGGAAGGTGTTTCCGGAACGTGCAGAGATACAACGTCAGCAATGTTCAGCAGTTCGTTCAGAGTCCCGACCTGCTTAGCATTACCGATTGGCAGTTTCGTTACGACGTCGTAGAAGAGTACTTCCATACCCATGCTTTCGGCCATGACCGACAGCTGAGTACCGATCGAACCGTAACCCACGATACCCAGCTTCTTGCCACGGATCTCGTAAGAGTTAACCGCAGACTTGCTCCAGCCGCCGCGATGACATTCGGCGTTTTTCGCAGGGACACCGCGCATCAGCATGATGATTTCTGCCAGTGACAGTTCTGCTACAGAGCGGGTGTTTGAATATGGAGCGTTAAATACCGCGATACCACGCTTGGTTGCTGCTTTCAGGTCAACCTGGTTGGTGCCAATACAGAAGCAACCGACGGCAATCAGCTTCTCAGCAGCGTCGAAGATCTCTTCGGTTAGCTGAGTGCGTGAACGAATGCCCACAAAATGAGCGTCTTTGATGGCGGCTTTCAGCTCGTCATCCGGCAGCGAAGTCTTTAGATACTCGATGTTGGTGTAGCCAGCAGCCTGCAGTGTATCGAGAGCAGACTGGTGTACGCCTTCCAACAAGAGGAACTTGATCTTGCTTTTATCCAGGGACGTTTGTGCCATGGTGGTACCTATAGTCAGTAAGTAATAGCTGTCAGGTCCCCTCCGCCTTGCAGCGAGCGGGGCTGGGCGGCTTAAAACCGCTCCGAAAAATAAGGCGCGTATGCTAGCATATACCTTTATTAAAGTGAGCCTCAGAGCATGAATTCAACACGAATATTGCTCAATTCGAGGTGAATATGATTCAAACATCGGGTAACTCCATGACCACGTTGACACAAGACGCTCTGGTTGAGCAGCTTTCAGCCATCGTTGGCGCAGACAAAGTGCGCACTGATGCCGATTCTCTTGAGACCTTTGGTAAGGACTGGACCAAGATCTATCCACCGAAGCCATCTGCAATTGTTTTCCCGAAGACAACGCAGCAAGTCGCTGACATTGTAAAATTTGCAAACGCTCAGAACGTTGCCCTGGTACCATCGGGTGGACGTACAGGTCTGAGTGCTGGTGCTGTTGCTGCTAACGGCGAGGTTGTGGTTGCCTTTGATTACATGAATCAGATTTCTGATTTCAATGCGACTGACCGTACGGTTAAGTGTGGTGCGGGTGTCATTACAGAGCAGCTGCAGACCTTCGCTGAAGATAATGATTTGTTCTATCCGGTTGATTTTGCCTCTGCGGGCTCCAGTCAGATTGGTGGAAACATCTCAACGAATGCCGGCGGTATTAAAGTGATCCGATGGGGTATGACCCGGGACTGGGTTGCTGGTATGACGGTCGTGACGGGGGAGGGCGAGATCCTCGAACTGAATAAAGACCTGATGAAAAACAACACCGGTTACGATATGCGCCAGCTTTTCATCGGTGGTGAAGGTACGCTCGGCTTTGTGACTGAAGCGACCATGCGCCTGACTCGCACACCGAAAAACCTGACCGTGCTGGTGCTTGGTATCCCAGAACTCGACGACGTAATGAAAGTACTGAGCCAGTTCCAGTCGACTATGGACCTGACCGCATTTGAGTTCTTCTCTGACAAAGCGATGCAGAAAGTACTGGCACGAGGCGATGTGCCTGCTCCGTTTGAAACCAGCACAGACTTTTACGCTCTGATCGAATTTGAAGCTGTGACTGATGCCGATATGGATCAGGCGATGGTGCAGTTTGAGAAGTGCATGGAAGAAGGTTGGGTCGTAGATGGCGTCATCAGCCAGAGCGAAACTCAGGCGGCGAACCTGTGGCGTCTGCGTGAAGACATTTCAGAAACGATTTCGGAATGGACACCGTATAAAAACGACATCTCGGTTGTTGTTTCTAAAGTACCACCGTTCCTGCGTGACATTGATGAAATCGTGACCCGCGAGTATCCAGACTTCGAAATCATCTGGTTTGGTCATATCGGTGACGGCAACCTGCACCTGAATATCCTCAAGCCTGATGACCTGGCGAAAGAAGAGTTCTTCGAACGCTGCAGCAAGGTATCAACCTGGGTATTTGAAATCGTGGAAAAATATCAGGGCTCTGTGTCCGCGGAACACGGCGTCGGTATGACCAAAAAACCATATCTGGAATATACGCGCTCAGCGGCAGAAATCGCTTATATGCGTGCAGTTAAAAAGGTGTTTGACCCGAACAACATCATGAACCCGGGTAAGCTGATCGACGCCTGAGTAGACGACTGAATAGACACCCAGACAGTAAAAAGCCCGGCAATTGCCGGGCTTTTTTGTTTCTGAGTGACGGGTGCCGCAGTCAGAAAAGCTGTTCTGGGATGACGCTGCCTCCCCCTGAACCACCTTCGTCTTCCTGATAGGGGATGATGTCTTTCGTTCTGGCATATTCCGTTGGAGCAGATCCAGCCTTGAAGTATTCAAATATGGCATCTTTCTGGCCCGGTGAAGCCAGTAGCCCACTGTCTGGATCAATTCGAACAGTGACAATCCCTTCAGGCTGTTCGAAATGCTCTTCCGGAGCGCCATCAAGAGCTTCTCTCATATAATCGACCCACACCGGAAGCGCGGTACCGCCACCAGATGCCCAGCGTCCTAATGTGGTTGGTTGGTCGAAACCGATCCAGACAGTGGCTACGAGGTCGGGATTAAAGCCCGAAAACCAGGCATCCTTCTGATCATTGGTCGTACCTGTTTTTCCTGCAAGATCATTTCTACCCAGCGCCAGCGCTTTTCTACCTGTGCCTCTGCGCACAACATCCCGCATCATACTTACTGTCAGATAATGGTTCTCTGGAGACATTATGCGCTCTGCATAAAGTGTGGGCACTTCAATGTTCTCTACTTGCTCGGAGTCATCCTCAGTCGGCGAATTGTTATTGTTAAGCCCTTCGCTGATTAAGTTACCGGTTGCATCCTCTTCTGGCGGTGTCATTGCGAGTGTTGGGTTGGCCTCGTAAAGTATTTCGCCCGTGTCGGAGATAATACTCTGCATAACGAAGGGGCTGACCTTGTAGCCACCATTGGCGAAGGCACTATAGCCAGTCGCCATGTCGAGAGGGGTAACAGCTGATGCGCCCAGTGCCAGTGAGAGATCTTTGTTCAGACGTGCTGGGTTAAAACCAAAATCCTGAATGTAGCGAACGGCTGTGGCCGGCCCCATCTGTTTCAGAATGCGGATCGACACCAGGTTCTGTGAGCGATAAAGAGCCTGCCGTAGGCGGGTCGGACCGTAAAACTTGCCGCTGTAATTTTCGGGGCGCCAGGTGCTTTCGAGGCTGGCATCTTTGAATACGACAGGTGCATCGTTAATCAGGCTGGCTGTAGTGAAGCCATTGTCCAGCGCCGCGCTGTAGATAAAGGGTTTAAAAGCGGAGCCTGGCTGGCGCTCGGCCTGAGTCGCCCGGTTAAATTGGTTGTCTGAGTTTGAGAAACCACCTACAAGGGCTTCGATCGCTCCGTTGTGAGGGTTCATAGACACCAGAGCGCCTTCTGCTTGCGGGACCTGGGCAAGTTTCAACCCCGATGAAGTTGATTCGAGCCAGATCAGGTCACCGTTACTGATAACATCGAGGGCATTCTCGGGAGCATTTCCAACCGAATTAACGCTCAGGTACGGCGCTGCCCAAGTCATTCCTGCAAAAGGTAGCCAGCGTATTTTACCGATACCGTATACCCAGGCACCCTCTTCAGTAGCGTTCATGACGATGCCTGGTTCGATAATACCGAAGTCGCCCAAGTCACGAAGCTTCTCTTCCCATGCTTCAAGGGTCTGCGGCCAGTCTACATCCTTTGCTGGGTCGGCCTGTGCTATCCACTCTTCGAGCTCCGGCGCCTCCGGAACGTTCAGGGGAATAACAGCATAGGAGGTCTGAGCACCGCGGTAACCATGGTCCCGGTCGTACTTCAGCAGGCCTTTCTGTAAGGCTGCGTTGGCAGCACGCTGTCGCGCTGAATTAATGGTGGTGTAGACGCTGTACCCAGAAGTGTAGGCCTTGTTGCCGTAACGTCTGATCATTTCCTGACGAATCATCTCGGCAACATAAGGAGCACTGATCTCGGAGGTTGCACCGTGATATCGAGCTGTTGCGGGCTGACGGATACTCTGTTGGAACTCGGCTTCGGAGATTTTTCCGAGGTTATGCATGCGAGCAAGCACGTAGTTACGACGAGAAACAGCCCGCTCCGGGCTGCGTATCGGATTTGCTGCCGAGGGTGCTTGCGGCAAGCCGGCAATCATCGCCAGCTCTGCCAGGTTCAGCTCGGTGATTGACTTACCATAGTAGACCTGAGAAGCGGCCTCGATCCCGTATGCGCGCTTACCCAGATAGATTTTGTTTACATAGAGCTCAAGGATTTCTTCTTTGGTCAGTGCCTTCTCAATTTTGAGTGCCAGCAGGATCTCGGTGAACTTCCGGGTAAAGGTCTTTTCGCTGCTCAGGTAGTAGTTTTTGGCTACCTGCATGGTGATCGTACTGCCCCCTGATTTCTTCCGGCCGGTGGTCACCAGATCAAATACTGCCCTCGCGAGGCCTTTCAGGTCTATTCCTGAGTGCTCAAAAAAGCCGTCATCTTCAGAAGCGAGAAGTGCGTCAATGAATTGAGGGGGGATTTCCTGATATGTAATAGGGGTTCGGCGCTTCTCGCCATACTCCGTTATCAGAAGTCCGTCTGCCGTGTAAACGCGCAGAGGGGTTTGAAGATCTACATCCTTCAGGGTTTCTGCATCGGGGAGCGTCGGCGCTAAATAAAGATAAACACCGGTTATGGCCATGGTCGTTCCGGCTCCGATAGACAAAAACAGCCAGATTGTGAACTTAAGGAGCGGAGTTGCCATATTCATATAAAAAGATCGTTAAATTCCTGAAAAAGCCAGCTATCATGCGGGATGCGGCATTATAAGGGTTTTTTGTTCTTTTCGCAGGATTGTGCTTATAATGGCCGGAATTATATAGGATCTGTGTGAGCTTGCGCGCGCAAGTTCGCGAAACAGAAGGGGATTTTGTCGTGCTGGGCAGCCTGTTTAAGAAGAAAAATAAGGCGCTTCTCGGGGTGGACATAAGTTCAACGTCCGTCAAAGTGCTGGAGTTGAGTCGCCAGGGGGAACGCTATCAGGTAGAAGCCTACGCAACGGTAGCCTTGCCTCCTAATGCCGTTGTTGAACAGGGTATTAACAACGAAGAAGCCGTCGGTGATGCAATTCGTCAGGCGGTAGTTCGCTCGCGTTCTAATGCTAAAAACGTTGCTCTTGCTGTCGCGGGTTCGGCAGTTATTACGAAAACCATTGATATGAGCGCTGGTCTTAGCGACGACGATATGGATTTTCAGATCCGAACTGAAGCTGATCAATATATTCCTTACCCCCTGGAAGAGGTTGCTCTTGACTGGGAAGTGACCGGTCCGAGCGATAAATCTCCAGATATGGTCAGCGTTCTGCTGGCTGCTTGTCGTTCTGAGACTGTTGAACGCAGAAAAGATTCCGTAGAAATCGCGGGTTTTGAAGTCAGCAAAGTAGATGTTGAAGCTTTCTGTACCGAACGCGCTTTCTCCTTGCTCGATGCACAGCTGGAAGGCGAAGAAATAGAGACGGTGGCAGTAATTGATATCGGCGCCACGATGACAACCCTGAGTGTTATGCACGAAGGTAGGTCGATATATACCCGTGAGCAGCTGTTTGGTGGCAGTCAGCTGACAGAAGATATTATGCGTCGCTATGGTTTGAGTGAAGAGGATGCCAATCGAGCCAAGCTTGAGGGTGGCGTGCCTGACGATTATGAGTCTGAAGTGTTGGGTCCCTTCCGCGAGGCGGTTGTTCAGCAAGTGAGTCGCTCTCTGCAGTTTTTCTATTCCTCCAGTCAGTTTAACGACGTTGACTATATTGTTCTCGCCGGGGGTACCTCCTCCATTCCGGGGCTGGAAGAACAGGTTCAGTCTGCGCTGGGCACGCCGACAGTCGTCGCCAATCCATTTATCAGCATGACGCTCTCGCAGCGAGTGAATGCTACCTGGCTTGCGAATGATGCGCCTTCGCTCTTAATTGCAGCTGGCCTGGCAATGAGGAGCTTCGACTGATGGCGAATATTAACTTATTACCTTGGCGTGAAGAGCTACGAGAAGAACGTAATAAAAATTTCTACGTTGTTATCGGGGTTGTTGTTGCAGTAGCGGCTGCATGTGTGTTTGGCGTATATCGTTACTATGATGCAGCGGCAGCGACTCAGAACTCGCGTAATGCTTTCCTGAGAAATCAGATAACAGCAATGGATCAGAAGATTGTCGAGATTCAGGAACTGAAAGAAACCCGGGCAGAGCTGGTAGAGCGCATGGAGCTGATTCAGCGTCTGCAAGGGGATCGTCCGGTTATTGTTCGTGTATTTGATGAGATCGTGCGCTCGGTTCCCGAGGACCTTTATTTCCGGGAGCTTGAGGTCGAAGGCAATAAAGTCCGGATTTCTGGCATTGCATCGACAAATAACCGTGTTTCAGCCTTAATGCGTAATTTCGATCAGTCAGAGTGGTTCAGAGATCCGTCGTTGATCAAGGTGGAATCTAAATCTCCGGGTGTGAACGAATTCGAAATTGTTATGACGAGGATTAATCCGAGAGCAGAGGAGGATGACAATGGCGGAGTCAAATAAGCCATCAGGCTCTGTTCTGGAGCAGCTGCAAAGCTTCGATATTAATGATATCGATTGGCAAAATATGGGATCCTGGCCTCTTGTCGGTAAGGTGTCTTTTTGTATAACCGTGGTCGTGGCCTCGGGTGTGCTTGCTTACATAGGGCTTGTTCAGGGGCAGCAGGCGTCGCTGGATTCTCTTGAGAGGCAAGAGCAGCAGCTCAAGCGGGATTTTGAAACTAAAGCATTTCGCGTCGCGAATCTGGATGAATATAAGGCGCAGATGGTTGAGATGGAGGCCAGTTTTGGCTCGCTACTCAAACAGTTACCCAAAGACACTGAAGTCCCGGGGCTTATCGATGATATCAGTGCAACTGCGCTGAATTCTGGTCTTGACCTGAAACGGATTGACCCTGCAGATATGAAGAAAGAGGAGTTCTATAAAGAACTACCGATAAATATCGAAGTGACAGGGGGCTACCATGAGATGGGGGCCTTTGTTTCTGGGGTCGCTTCTCTGCCGCGAATTGTAACGTTGCACGATTTTAATATCGTGAAAACTCAGGGGCAGGATCGCCTTTCAATGGAGATCCAGGCTAAAACCTATCAATACGACGCAGATAGTAAGGGACAGTGATATGAAGACAATACGATTGCTGTTTCTGGTTGCTGCATCTTTGGCCACTGTAGCTTGTTCATCATCAGGTGATGTTGCTGATCTGCAGGTTTACGTTGATGATGTGGGCTCGAAGCCGAGAGGGCGGGTAGAGCCCATTCCTGAGTTTAAACCATACGAGGCGTTTACCTATCGCGCGTCTGCGTTGAGGTCGCCATTCAGCCTGCCAGCAGTGCCAGAAGAGTCGGAAAGACTGAACTCTAACGGTATGGATGTCCGCCCAGATAACGACCGCTCGAAAGAATATCTGGAACAGTTTGATATTGATCAGCTGGGCATGGTGGGTACGCTTCAGAAGCCGAAAGGAGATCTCTTTGCACTGATTAAAGACGGCTACGGTGGAGTTGTCCGGGTGCGGGAAGGTGAGTATATGGGTCGAAATCACGGACGTATCGTGTCGATTCAGAGCGACAGAATGAATCTAATTGAAATCGTACCTGATGGACAGGGTGGGTGGCTTGAGCGGCCCAGAACGTTGGCTCTGAATGGGGCGCCAGGAGAATAACTATGAAAATCATGAACAACATTAGCACCCTTGCCCGCGCTTTTGTGTGTGTGACTGCAATCTGGTCGGTTGAGGCTGTTTCGGCCACTCTGACTGACCTGAACTTTTCCACCGCCCCGGGTGATGTTACTCAGTTGGAGCTGGTATTTGACTCTGCACCACCAGAAGTCAGCGGCTACACCATTGAAAAACCAGCGCGGATTGCTTTGGATTTACCAGGTGTTGATAGCGCGCTTACTACTAAGCGACACAATATTGGTAACGGTAATGCGCGAAGCGCTACTGTAGTAGAGGCAAAAGACCGTTCCCGGCTAGTGATCAACCTGAATCAGCTGGTTGGCTATACCACCACAGTGCAAGGTAATCGTCTCTTTGTCCGTATCGGTGAGGCTGATGTGAATGAAGAGTTCGCAGGTAATCAGCAAACGACTCTAACAGGAGAGGTTGTTCAGCCTGGTTCCGAAGTTAAGGTTGTAAACGTTGATTTTCGCCGTGGTAATCAGGGCGAAGGTCAGGTTCAGATTACTTTGAGTGATGATAGCGCCTCGGCAAATATCCGCCGAGAGGGTGCAAAAATCATCGCTGATATCGAGGGAGCATCACTGCCAGACGCCTTAAGTCGTCGCCTTGATGTCACCGACTTCGCTACGCCTGTGAAATATGTAGACACGACGGCTACCGCTGGTCGCGCGCGAATCGTTATCGAGCCTGTTTCTTCTGAGTTTGAGTACCTGGCGTATCAAACTGATAAGTTACTCTCAATTAATGTTTCTGAGCCACCGGCTGATGAAGAGGCGGTGGCTGAGAAGCAATTTCCTTTCACTGGTGAGAAACTGTCCCTGAACTTCCAGGATATTGAAGTGCGTGCGGTACTTCAGTTGATTGCAGACTTCACCGGCCTCAACCTCGTCGCTTCAGATTCAGTCGGCGGCAACATTACACTGCGCCTGCAGAATGTGCCTTGGGACCAAGCGCTGGACCTTGTGTTGAAAACCAAGGGGCTTGGCCAGCGTCAGATGGGGTCGGTATTGCTCATCGCTCCTGCTGAAGAGATCGCAGCCCGTGAAAAAGTTGAACTCGAAGCTGTGCGCCAGGTTGAAGAGCTTGCCCCTCTAGTTACAGAGTATATGCAGCTCAAATATGCGAAAGCATCGGATCTTGCTGAGCTCCTGACATCTGAGCAGGGCTTGCTGTCTGAGCGTGGCACTGCGGTGGTTGATGGTCGTACCAACACGCTGTTGATGAAAGATACCGCTAAGAATCTTGAGAAAGTTCGTGAAGCTCTTCAAATGCTCGATGTGCCAGTGCGGCAGGTGTTAATTGAAGCCCGCATCGTGGTTGCCAGTACAAGTGTCGGTGAGGAATTAGGTGTGCAGTGGGGTGGCGCTGGTTTCCAGAATAATGGCGATAACTGGACTACCTTCGGGGGCAGCAAGACTACTCTGCGTGAAGGCAATCAGATTTTGTTTGACCGGGCGACTACCGGTTCATCAACTCAAACCATTGATCTTGAGGCTTCGGATGTTGTCGATTTCGGTGTTGAGGATGCTGCAGCATCGACCTTTGCTATTGGTTACCAGACCGCTGATTTCCTATTGGATCTGGAGCTATCTGCTATTGAAACTGAAGGGCGCGCAGAAATTGTCTCTCAGCCTCGCGTAATCACTGCTGATGGCCAGACTGCATCCATTGAGTCGGGTACTGAGATTCCTTATCTGCAGGCAAGCTCAAGTGGTGCTGCGAACGTAGCGTTTAAGTCAGCGGTACTGCGTCTTGAGGTTACTCCTCAGATTACGCCGGATGATCGTATTATCATGGATCTGGTGATTAATCAGGATTCCGTTGGAGAGTTGACTACCGCTGGTCCTGCTATTGATACCAATGCAGTTGAGACTCAGGTGCTGGTTGAAAACGGTGAGACCATTGTGCTTGGCGGTATTTTCCGCTCAGAGGAAATTCGCCAGGTATCTAAAACGCCATTCTTTGGTGATCTGCCATTAATCGGAGCTCTGTTCCGTCGTACTAGTGAGCAGGAAGAGAAGAGTGAGCTTCTCGTATTTATCACTCCTCGACTGGTTAAGGAAACGCTCTCAGCACGTTGAAGATGACACAGTCTGTATTTCTTATTGGGCCGATGGGTGCTGGAAAAAGCACCATCGGCCGTCTGCTTTCTCAGGAACTTAAATACGAGTTCTTTGACTCAGATAAAGTAATAGAGGAACGTTGCGGCGCCGATATCCCCTGGATCTTTGATAAAGAAGGTGAGGCGGGCTTTCGCGAACGTGAAGAGTCTGTCATAGATGAACTGACTCAGCAGAAGGGGATCGTACTATCTACGGGTGGTGGCGCTGTGTTACGAAGTGAGAATCGCCAGCACCTCGCCTCGAGAGGAACGGTCATCTATCTGTGTACTTCTGTGGATCAGCAGCTGGCCAGAACGGCTCGAGACCGTAACCGCCCGTTACTCCAGACGGCCGACCCTGAGGCAGTATTGCGCAAGCTTTTTGCGGAGCGCGATCCGTTGTATCGCTCTGTCGCCGATATCATTATTGAAACGGATCAGCGCAATCCAAGATGGGTAATTCAGGAACTCAAAAAACGTTTAAAAGGTGAATAATGCAGACCCTTACCGTAGATCTTGGCGATCGTAGTTATCCAATTTACATCGGCCCTGGCCTTCTGCGGAACAAAGAGCTGTACTCTCCCCACATTAAAGGGCGGCAGGTGCTTATTGTCACCAATGAAACGGTCGCTCCAATCTATCTCGATGATGTGAAGTCGGCGCTGACCGATTATCAGGTCGACACCGTCATTCTGCCGGACGGTGAAAAATACAAAGATCTCGATACCTTGAATATGATCTTTGATGAGCTCCTCGACAGACGCCATAACAGAACGACTACTCTTGTTGCGTTGGGTGGAGGCGTTATCGGCGATATGACGGGTTTCGCTGCGGCCACTTATCAACGCGGTGTTAATTTTATTCAGGTACCCACGACGCTGCTTTCACAGGTTGATTCGTCAGTAGGCGGTAAGACAGCGGTCAATCACCCTTTGGGCAAGAATATGATCGGTGCTTTCCATCAGCCGCAGGCTGTGATTGCCGATACCGGCACGTTGGAAACTCTGCCGCTTCGTGAAATGGCAGCAGGGATGGCAGAGGTGATCAAATATGGCTTGATCTCTGACTCTGAGTTTTATCTCTGGCTACAGGACAATGTAGCAGGCCTGATGTCGGGGGATGATGAATCACTTGCTGAAGCTATATATCGTTCCTGTGAAAACAAAGCGGATGTCGTTGCTCAGGATGAGCGCGAGGGCGGAATTCGCGCGACACTGAATCTGGGGCACACGTTTGGCCATGCCATAGAAGCGCATCAGGGCTACGGAAAGTGGTTGCATGGTGAGGCGGTCGGTGCGGGTATGATGATGGCAGCTGATCTGAGCAAAAGACTGGGTTACCTGACTGAAAAGGACGAACACGATCTTTTACGTTTGCTGCAGGCGGCGCACCTGCCAGTGAAAGGGCCAAAGGACATGTCTTGTGATGACTACATCAGTCGTATGGCGGTGGATAAAAAAGTTCTTGATGGCGCGCTGAGGCTGGTCTTGCTTAAGGGGATTGGACAGGCCTATATTACCTCAGACGTTCCACGAGACCTGCTTGAAGAGACTCTGATGGCTTATGGCGCAACTCGCTGAATATAACAACTGGGGGAGTTATGGAAACGGATTTTGATCTGGACCTTTCAGGTGTGAATGTGGCGCCCAGTTCCGCCGGTAACGAGGCATTTTCTATGCACAGCCTTCTTGATTCTCAGAAACGTCATGTCGAGCTCCTATCCCACCTGGCGTCCTACAGCGAGCTGCTGGTTGCGGTCACCGGCTTCGAGGGGGCTGGAAAGTCCTTTATTGCCAATAACCTGGCAGCGCAAAGAGAGGCTCCTGATGAAACCTTGTTATTAACAGCAAGCGTCATGTTGGGGATGCCTGGGATACTTTCTTCAATCGCTGCTCATTGGGATATGCCGGCTATTCATGAAGATGGTGCTCAAGCACGTGAGGCCATCCGTAACGAGGCAATAGACAGAAGCCAAGCCGGTGGCAACCTGTTACTGATTATTGATCAGGCGGATCAGTTAGATGCTGAGACGCTGAATGATATCGCTCATTTTGCGTTGTTAGCGCCTCAGGCGATATCTGTGATTCTGTTCGGTGCACCAGGCTATGAAACTCACTTCAGAAATTCGCCGGCTCAGGCTCCTGTCCATGTATTGGCGGTCGAACCTTTAACCGATTCTGAAATCGCCGCTTTGATGGCCAGTGTTTTCGGTGATGGTGAGGTCTGTCCGTTCGGTGATAAGGAATTGGCAGACATTATGATGGACTCCGGGTGCTTGCCTGGTCCTGCACTACGTCAGGGTGAACGGATACTTTCTTCCTCGACGCGCCCAGCGGCGACGGCATCAGCGGCTGGCTTTCCCCTCCGCAATATCCTTGCTATTGCTGGTGTAGTTACTGCTATCGCAATGGTATTCATTTATCAGTGGGGAGCTTCCTCGCAGGATGATGAACTGTCGCCCGAGATTCAGGCTCAGTTGGATTCCGTTAAGGACTTTAATTACCCCGGCTCTGACGTTGGTCATCAGGCTGAGGCAGGGAACAGCGAAGGGGTAACGCTTGCCGACAGAGTCGTCGTGGAAGCCACGGATGGAGAGGAGGCAGGTGCTGTAAATGAAGAGACGCCGAGCGCCGACTCAGGTAGCGAAATCGTCAAAGCAAATACAGAAAGTTCTTCTGAAATAGATGCAGTCTCGATGACTGAAGGCGCTGGCTCAGGCACTCCGGCTGTGAGAGCTGAAGCAGCTCAGCCTCAGGCGGCACAAGTAGAAGCCATAACTGCTCAGCCAAAGACTCCGTCTTACACTCCTGACGAACAAGCCTTGTTGGCGCCTGAGTCAGGGTATATCGTGCAACTACTGGGGTCGCACAGCTCCACGGGTGCTGAAACCTTTCGCGATCAGTGGCAGAGTCAGGTCACCGGGACTTTGTATCGATACCAGACAACCTACAAAGGTAAGGACTGGTTTGTGGTGGTGTCGGGTGTCTACTCCAGCCGTGCGGAAGCGAGAGCAGCGGTAAATGCAATGCCATCCTCGCTGCGTAAACAGTCACCTTGGGTTCGTCCTGTGGGAGATGTACAGAAGGTTATCCGGTAAGTCCTGAGCCTGTTTATCCCGGGGGTGTCAATCCGGGCCTTTCCTCTGTTCATTTGTGGCAACCGCCTCAGATGTGTAGAATGAGCGTCCTTTTGTCTCAAGGCTGCTTATTTCTTGATCGCTTTTCGATTGTAAGCCCTTGATATTTAAACGATTTATTGGTGAGAGCTGTTCTATGAGAACTGGTCTGTATACTCCAGGCGAATTTAAGGATAACTGCGGCTTCGGTCTGCTTGCCCATCTTGAAGGTGAGCCAAGCCACAAACTGCTGCAGACATCTATTGAGTCCCTGACCTGCATGACACACCGTGGCGGTATCGCTGCGGACGGTAAAACCGGCGATGGCTGCGGTCTGCTGATTCAGAAACCAGACTCATTCCTGCGTGCCGTCGCTCAGGAACAAGGCATTGAGCTGCCTGAGCAGTATGCTGTGGGCATGCTGTTTATGGATCTGGACGATGCTGTTTACGAAGAACAGAAAGCGGCTGTTGAAGCGGCTGTTTCAGGCCAGGGCCTTAAGGTTCTGGGCTGGCGCACAGTGCCAACCAGCAATGACTGCCTCGGTCCTATGGCCATTGACTGCCTGCCACGCTTTGAGCAGATCTTCATTGCGCCAGCCGAAACGCTGGACGATACCGACCTGTCGGTAAAACTGTTTTATGCCCGTCGCTTTGCTGAAAAAGCGCTGGAGCAGTACCCTGATTTCTATATCGCCAGCTTCTCTGATCGCGTACTGTCGTACAAAGGTCTGATGATGCCGGTCGATCTGCCGAACTTCTATCTGGACCTCGGCGACGAGCGTCTGGAAACCGCTATCTGTGTTTTCCATCAGCGCTTCTCGACCAACACCATGCCGCGCTGGCCTCTGGCTCAGCCATTCCGCATGTTGGCGCACAACGGTGAGATCAACACCATTCGTGGTAACCGCAACTGGGCGAATGCCCGTGCGAGCAAGTTCGCCAGTGAGCTGCTGCCAAACCTCGAAGACATCTCTCCAGTCGTGAATACCACCGGTTCAGACTCTTCCTCCATGGATAACATGCTGGAACTGCTGGCGACTGGCGGTATGAATGTATTCCGTGCGATCCGTATGATGATTCCGCCAGCATGGCAGAATGTTGAAACTATGGATCCTGATCTGCGTGCCTTCTACGAGTACAACTCCATGCACATGGAGCCGTGGGACGGTCCTGCAGGTCTGGTAATTACAGACGGCCGCTACGCGGTATGTGGTCTGGACCGTAATGGTCTGCGTCCATCCCGTTGGGTAATCACCAAAGATAACTTTATTACTGTTGCGTCAGAAGTGGGCGTATACAACTACAAGCCTGAAGATGTTGTAGCGAAAGGCCGCGTAGGCCCAGGTGACATTCTGGCGATCGATACCAAAGAAGGTAAGCTGCTGCGTACCGACGATATCGATACCATGATGAAAACCTCTCAGCCATACAAGCAGTGGCTGAAAGAAAATGCGCTGCGCATCGAAAGCCGCCTGCATCTCGAGAAAGTCGACGGTCAGGAAGCTCTGTCAGGCGATGCATTGAACACTCATCAGAAACTGCACCTTGTAACGCGTGAAGAGCGTGATCAGGTTCTGCGCCCTATGGCCGAAGACGGTCAGGAAGCAACTGGTTCAATGGGTGACGATACCCCAATGGCGGTGCTGTCTCAGCGTGTTCGTCACGTGGCTGATTACTTCCGTCAGATGTTTGCTCAGGTAACCAATCCACCGATCGACCCGCTGCGTGAGTCTATCGTGATGTCGCTGGAAACCTGTATCGGTGCAGAGAAAAACGTATTCGAAGAGACGCCAGACCACGCTAACCGCGTAATCCTGACTTCTCCAGTACTGTCACCACTGAAATTTGTTGGTCTGAAAGATACCGGTCGTGATGAATTCCGTCACGTGACTCTGTCGATGGCTTACGACTCAGCGCTGTCTCTGAAAGACGCGATTGTTGCGCTGGCAGACAAAGCTGAAGCGGCGATCCGTAACGGTGACGTGATCCTGATCCTGAGCGACCGTGAAGTGGCTGAAGGTCAATCTCTGATCCCCGCGCCAATGGCAACCGGTGCCGTTCACCACCGCCTGAGCCAGAAAGGCCTGCGTACCAACGGTAACATCGTGGTTGAAACCGGTTCTGCCCGTGACCCGCATCACTTTGCTGTGCTGCTGGGCTTTGGTGCGACCGCTGTTTACCCATGGCTGGCGTACGACATTCTCACCGACCTGCACCGCAGCGGTGAAGTACTGGGCGACCCACTGAAATCTCAGGCGAACTACCGCAAGGCGATCCGCAAGGGCCTTCTGAAAGTCATGTCGAAGATGGGTATCTCCACCATCACCTCATACCGTGGGTCGCAGCTGTTTGAAGCGATCGGCCTGAGCAGAGATATTGTTGATCTGTGCTTCTGTGGCGTAACCAGTCGTATCGAAGGCGCGAGCTTCACTGACTTTGAAGAAGACCTGATGGTCATCAACAACGTTGCCTGGAAGCCGCGTAAGCAGATCGAACAGGGTGGCCTGCTGAAGTACGTTCACGGTGGCGAATATCACGCCTACAACCCAGACGTAGTGAAGAACATTCAGGAAGCCGTTCAGACCAACTCTCAGGCGGCCTATGATCGTTTCGCCGAGCTGGTGAACACGCGCCCGATGGCTACCATTCGCGACATGCTGACCTTCCGCAAAGATATCAAGTCGATTGATATCTCAGAAGTTGAGCCGGCTGAGAAGATCTTCCCTCGCTTTGATACGGCGGCTATGTCTCTGGGTGCTCTGTCACCAGAAGCGCATGAAGCTCTGGCGATGGCAATGAACGAGCTGGGTGGTCGCTCTAACTCGGGTGAAGGCGGCGAAGACCCTCTGCGTTACGGCACTACGCGTAACTCTAAAATTAAGCAGATCGCTTCCGGTCGTTTCGGTGTCACCCCGCACTACCTGTCCAGCGCTGAAGTGCTGCAGATTAAGGTAGCTCAGGGTGCTAAGCCGGGCGAAGGTGGCCAGCTGCCAGGTGGTAAAGTTAACCAGCTGATCGCGACTTTGCGTTACTCAGTACCAGGCGTGACTCTGATTTCTCCACCGCCGCATCACGATATTTATTCGATCGAAGATCTGGCGCAGCTGATCTACGACCTGAAACAGGTGAACCCAACCGCACTGGTATCGGTGAAACTGGTATCAGAACCGGGTGTCGGCACGATCGCGGCGGGTGTGGCTAAGGCCTACGCTGACCTGATCACCATCTCTGGTTACGACGGTGGTACCGCAGCGTCTCCGCTGACGTCCATTAAATACGCGGGCTCTCCATGGGAACTGGGCTTGTCCGAAGCGCATCAGGCGCTGCGTGGCAATGACCTGCGTGGTAACGTACGCGTTCAGACCGACGGTGGTCTGAAATCGGGTCTCGACGTGGTGAAAGCGGCGATTCTGGGGGCCGAATCCTTCGGTTTCGGTACGCTGCCAATGGTTGCTGTGGGTTGTAAATACCTGCGTATCTGTCACCTGAACAACTGTGCGACTGGTGTTGCGACGCAGAACGATGATCTGCGTGAGAAGCACTACATCGGTACCAAAGACATGGTCGTGAACTACTTCCGCTTCGTGGCTGAAGAGGTTCGTGGCTGGATGGCGAAAGTCGGTGTTCGCACGATGGAAGAGCTGGTAGGTCGTACGGACCTGTTGGAAGTTCTGGAAGGTAACACCGAGAAGCAACGTCACCTTGACCTGTCACCGCTGTTTGGTAGTGATCTGATTCCGGCTGATAAGCCACACACGGTGAAAGTTGAGCGCAACAAGCCTTATGACGAAGGTCTGTTGGCTGAGCGTATGGTTGAAGAGACCCTGTCTGCGATTGAGAACAAAGCTGGCGGTGAATTCAGCTTCCACATCACCAACTGTGACCGTTCTGTCGGTGCTCGCCTGTCCGGTGAGATCGCCAAGCGTCACGGTAACCAGGGCATGGCTGACGCGCCAATCCGCCTGAACCTGACCGGTATTGCCGGCCAGTCGTTCGGTGTCTGGAACGCCGGCGGTCTGGAAATGGTGCTGGAAGGTGATGCTAACGACTACGTCGGTAAGGGCATGACTGGCGGTAAGCTGGTGATCCGTCCGCCTCAAGGTTCTACCTTCAAGACCAACGAAACCTCGATCGTAGGTAACACCTGTCTGTACGGTGCGACCGGCGGTAAGCTGCTGGCGGCAGGCCGCGCGGGTGAGCGTTTCGGTGTGCGTAACTCCGGTGTTCACGCTGTAGTTGAAGGTGCAGGTGACCACTGCTGTGAATACATGACCGGCGGTATGATCTGCGTACTGGGCGAAACTGGCTATAACTTCGGCGCGGGTATGACAGGCGGCTTCGCTTACGTACTCGACCGTGACAACACCTTTGTTGATAAGTACAACCACGAGCTGGTGGATATCCACCGTATCAGCAATGAAGAGACCGAAGCACACCGCAACCACCTGCGTAGTGTTATTCGTGAATTCGTGGAAGAAACCGGAAGCGAATGGGGTCAGCAGATTCTGAATGACTTCGATGGCTTCATCGGTAAATTCTGGCTGGTTAAGCCGAAAGCGGCTGACTTACAACAACTGCTGAACAGTACCCGTGCTCGTCCTGAGTAATTGGTCCGGGACGAGAGAGAGAGGTTCGAGATGACACAACGTCTGAACAATAATTTCCAGTTTGTGGATGTGGGCCGTCAGGACCCATCCAAAAAAGCGATCGACGTTCGTAAGGCGCAGTTCGTTGAAATTTACGAGCCCTTCCAGCAGGAAGAGGTGACCGACCAGGCACACCGTTGTCTGGCCTGTGGTAACCCTTACTGTGAGTGGAAGTGCCCGGTGCACAACTACATCCCTAACTGGCTGAAACTGGCCAGTGAAGGCAACATCATGGAAGCCGTTGAGCTGAGCCATGCGACCAATACGCTGCCAGAGGTATGTGGCCGTGTATGCCCACAGGATCGTCTGTGCGAAGGTTCATGTACTCTGAACGACGGCTTTGGTGCGGTGACCATCGGTAATGTTGAGAAATACATCACAGATACCGCCTTCGCGATGGGCTGGCGCCCGGATATGTCGGATGTGAAGCCAACGGGTAAGCGCGTTGCGATTATCGGTGCAGGCCCTGCGGGTCTGGGTGCTGCTGACATTCTGGTGCGCAACGGTGTTACTCCGGTTGTCTTCGATAAGTACCCGGAAATCGGTGGTCTGCTGACCTTCGGTATTCCAGAGTTCAAACTCGAGAAGAGCGTGATGTCGAACCGTCGCGAAGTATTCGAAGGCATGGGCGTTGAGTTCCGCCTGAGCACAGAAGTCGGTAAAGACATTGAGTTTCAGGCGATTGTTGATGAGTTCGACGCCGTATTCCTGGGCATGGGTACCTACAACTACATGAAGGGTGGCTTCCCGGGTGAAGATCTGCCGGGCGTTCATGACGCACTGGACTTCCTGATCTCTAACGTGAACCGTAACCTCGGCTTCGAAAAAGATGCTGCAGACTTCGTCAGCATGAAGGGTAAGAAAGTGGTTGTTCTGGGTGGTGGTGACACCGCGATGGACTGTAACCGTACTTCTATCCGTCAGGGTGCAGATACTGTGACCTGTGCTTATCGTCGTGACGAAGAAAACATGCCGGGTTCTAAGCGCGAAGTGGTAAACGCGCGCGAAGAAGGCGTTAACTTCCTGTTCAACCGTCAGCCTGTTGCCATCGTTGGTGAAGATAAGGTTGAAGGCGTGAAGGTTGTAACCACCAAGATGGGTGAGCCAGACGAGAACGGTCGTCGTCGTCCTGAAGTGGTTGAAGGTTCTGAAGAGATCCTGCCAGCAGATGCGGTACTGGTGGCCTTTGGTTTCCGTCCAAGCCCTGCGCCATGGTTTAAAGATTTCGGTATTGAACTGAACAGCTGGGATGGTGTGGTTGCACCGGAAGAGCAGGAGTTCAAACACCAGACCTCTAACCCGAAAGTATTCGCCGGTGGCGATATGGTTCGTGGTTCTGATCTGGTAGTGACTGCGATCTATGAAGGTCGTCAGGCGGCAGAAGGCATCCTGGACTTCCTGGATGTCTGATCTGAACATCTGATTCGATATCTGAATGACATAGCCGTCGGACGTGACCGACTGCGCCAGAAAACGCGACTTCGGTCGCGTTTTCTTTTTTTGCGCTAGAGCTGAAATGGCAAGCAAGGTATGCTGACCAGTCATTTGATATAACTTTCTGACTGAATCCAGATGGAGCTGCACCATGAGTACGTATCGTTTTTATCTAACCGCGTTGATGGCTGGGGTTTTGGCTGCATGTGGTGATGGGGATCCGGTCGTAGCCTCGGATGGAGAGACTGACTCAGGTGACGAAGATGTGGCGGGAGAGGTTAGTCAGGCGGTCTCATCATATTATCCCTTACAGTTCTACATGACTGGGGAGGGCTACACGGAAGAGAGCGACGTATTTCAGGGCGTATGGTTTAGCCCCTTGATACACGGGTATGTTATTTCGCCCGTTCATGCTGAAACACTGGCCCCATTAGAAAATCCCGATATCAGCAATTATGTGGTTACAGTTGACGGCGAACCGGTGTCGGCCTCAGAGCAAGGCCTTATGATGCAAAAGATTGTCGGTCTTCCTGTTAACCTTCGGACCGCAATTGTCCTTGATACCAGTGCGAGTAACAGTGCTGCTGCAGGTGTGTCCGTCAGCGCTTTGGTAAATGAAGTAAAAGATTACATTGCAGCTGCACAGGCGAGCAGTAATCCGATCATAGCTCAACAGCAATATACACTGGTCGCGTATGCTGACGCTGGTGATGGTGTGGATGCGCTAGTTGCTGACTTCACTACTGATGCTGCCACTTTAAATGCTGCTCTTGATGCCCTTCCGGCTACCTGGGGCGACCGTGGAGCGAGCTCTGCAACGTATGAAGCAATTGTCAGGGCCGTAGGTCGGTATGTCGGCACTGGTAGTGGTGGCGTATCAGCTGATATTGATCTCTTTACAGATGACCTCGATGATCTTACCGAGGGCTATACATATAATGGCACCTTTTTTGGAAATACGGCTTACCAGCTAACAGGGGTGAGCGTATCGAATATTGTTCTGGTGTCTGCTGGAGCGAACACGAACACGCAGGCATTTAATAAAGAAGATGCGTTACAGGCGTTGAACTGGCAGTCGCTTCTTCAGTTTGTAGAAGATGATGGCAGTGGAGCAACAGAAGAGGACCAGGCGGATGGCGAGGCGGAAAGTCAAAATTCAGATACAGTGGGTATCGGCAAACCTCTGATCTACGTTTCAGTCGCAGATTCGGGAGTTGAGCCCGCGGCGGGGATCGCTGAGCTGGCTTCTGAGGTCATCAGTACTAACTCTCTGACATCTTTCGATTTCGCATCTCAAGTCATTGCGGCACAGGAGGCAGCGTTTGATGAGCGTATGTTGCTCGATAACCAATACTTGGTGCGGTTTGCGATGTTTGAACGTGACGGGACGCATGAAACGATATTTCAGAGTGAGTCCGATGGCTACAACTACGCTCTGACAACAGATGTTGATATGAGCGATGGTAGCTTTTTACTGTTTCCTGAGACTGAGCCTGTTGTTGAAATTGCAGCGCCGAAAAATGGGTATTTGCCGGCAGGTTCAGTCAGCCTGTCTGATGTGACCAGCCTTTACCCTGCAACTCGCTGGACTGTAGCGAGTTATGAATCAGCTGACTACAGCTGGACTGTCGGAGGGAGCCCACGCTCCGCCAATGCTGATGGCTCAATCACGATTTCGTCAGAAGATATTGGTCAGGCTGTCGTGTTGACCAACGATTCACTCAGTTCTGGAACAACAACAGCCTCATTAACTGTCGTTCAATAATTCTGCTCCTGTCACAAACCCGGCCTCGTGCCGGGTTTTTTGTTATTATCCCTCACCGAAATTTTGATTACCTGCGGAAGTTTTATGTCTGAGCTGAAGAATGATCGTTTCCTGCGTGCCTTGTTGCGTGAGCCTGTGGATCGCACACCGATATGGATGATGCGTCAGGCCGGGCGCTATCTGCCAGAATACAAGGCAACACGTGCTCAGGCTGGCGACTTTATGTCTCTGTGCAAGAACGCTGAGCTGGCGTGCGAAGTGACGATTCAGCCGCTGGAGCGCTTTCCGCTCGATGCCGCGATTCTGTTTTCAGATATCCTGACTATCCCGGATGCTATGGGTCTTGGTCTCTACTTCGAAACCGGCGAAGGGCCACGCTTTAAAAAGGTGATTCGTACTGAGCAGGATGTTACTGATCTTCCGATTGCCAATACCGAAGCGGATCTGGATTACGTGTTGAAAGCGGTTTCGACCATCCGCAGCGAGCTGAATGGCCGTGTGCCTCTGATCGGCTTCTCGGGTAGCCCATGGACGTTGGCGACTTACATGGTTGAAGGCGGTTCATCTAAGGACTTCCGGCACGTTAAGGCCATGATGTACGACACGCCAGAGGTAATGCATGAGCTCTTGAATAAGCTGGCGCTGTCTGTGATTGACTATCTCAACGGTCAGATCAAAGCCGGTGCTCAGGCGGTTCAGATCTTCGATACCTGGGGTGGCAGCCTGAGTGATGTTGCTTACCGCGAGTTCTCTCTTAAGTACATGAAGCAGATTGTTGATGGCCTCATTCGTGAACACGACGGTCAGAAGATTCCAGTCATCCTGTTCACTAAAGGTGGCGGTCAGTGGCTTGAGTTGATGGCGGATACAGGAGCCGATGCTCTGGGACTCGACTGGACGACGGACATTGGCAATGCGCGCGGCCGTGTCGGTGATCGGGTTGCCTTGCAGGGGAATATGGATCCATCGGTTCTTTATGCATCGCCAGCGACTATTCGCGCAGAAGTGAAGCGTATTCTCGATAGCTACGGCCAGGGTTCTGGGCACGTATTCAACCTTGGGCATGGGATTCATCAGTTCGTTGACCCCGAGCATGCGAAGGCCTTTGTTGAAGCTGTTGTTGAGCTGAGTCCTCAGTATCACGGCTGAAACCGCGAAGATACAAAGCCCTGTCACTCGGGGTTTTTTATCGTCTATAGTTAGTGACTCGAGCTGACAATACTTCGCAAATGGCACTTCTGTCTTAAAAGTGCGGAGCTGATACACTTATTGTACAACTGTGAGTGGAGACTCTCTGAATATGAACCTCATCTGGGTTCCTCTTCTGCCCCTACTGGGCTGCCTGGTTTCACTGTTACTCGGGCGCTACCCTCGATCGACAATGGCGCTTGGTGCAGCCATTCTGCCTGCTATTGCGCTAGGTATTGTCGTCTCTCTCGCACCAGAGGTCATGTCGGGCAATAACCCGGTCGTTACCTATGACTGGGTACCTGCGTTATCCCTGCAGATCAGCTTTATGCTCGACGGGTTGGCCTTGATGTTCACCCTGTTGATCCTCGGGATTGGCCTGCTGGTTATTCTCTACGCCCGCTATTATCTGTCTGAGGCGGATAATGCAGGGCGCTTTTATGCCAGTCTGTTGCTGTTTATGACAGCGATGCTGGGTGTTGTACTCTCAGCAAATCTGATCCAGCTCTGGTTTTTCTGGGAACTGACGAGCGTCAGTTCGTTTATGTTGATCAGTTACTGGTCGCATCGCTCCGACGCCCGCAAGGGCGCCCGTATGGCGATGACGATTACCGGCGCTGGTGGCCTGGCTTTGCTGGCGGGCCTGATTCTTATTGGCGAAGTCGTAGGGAGCTACGACTTGCGTACAGTATTAGCCAGTGGCAGTTTAATAGCAGAGCACAGCCTCTACCCGGTCATTGTCGTTCTGGTGCTTCTCGGCGCGTTTACGAAGTCAGCGCAGTTCCCATTCCACTCGTGGCTGCCTCAGGCAATGGCCGCCCCTACACCGGTGTCGTCATACCTGCATTCTGCGACCATGGTGAAGGCCGGTATCTTCCTGATGGCGCGTTTTTATCCGGTTCTGTCTGATACCCAACTCTGGTTTGCCTTGGTGAGTCTTGTCGGTCTGACGACTTTGCTGGTGGGTGCCTACACGGCCTTGTTTAAGCACGACCTGAAAGGTCTGCTTGCGTATTCGACCATCAGTCACCTCGGCCTGATCACTCTGTTACTTGGTCTGGATACAGAGCTGGCTTCCATCGCTGCCATGTTTCACGTGATTAACCACGCTGTTTTTAAGGCATCGCTGTTTATGGCCGCCGGAATTATCGATCACGAGTCCGGTTCGCGTGACATGCGAAAACTCAACGGCCTGTTCCGTTACATGCCCTATACCGCGACCCTGGCCATGGTGGCAGCGTCGTCGATGGCGGGTGTACCGCTGTTGAATGGCTTCCTTTCTAAAGAAATGTTGTTTGCTGAATCTCTGCAACAGGAAACCTTCGGTTCTCTGTCATGGTTGATTCCTTTGCTGGTAACGGTGGGCGGAGCTCTGGCCGTTGCTTACTCTCTTCGTTTCGTTCACGACGTCTTCTTTAATGGAGAGCCGATCGGGCTTGAGAAAACACCTCACGAGCCGCCGCGCTACATGCGGGTGCCGGTCGAGATTCTGGTGGTTCTGTGTCTGTTAGTCGGTGTTTTGCCGGACCTGATCGTTGGCGATCTTTTAGTCGCCGTGGGTGCGTCTCTGATGCCTGCCGGGGTGCCTGAGTTCAGCATTTCTATCTGGCACGGATTTAACATCCCGCTATTGATGAGCTTTCTGGCTGTACTGGGCGGTGTTGCTCTCTATCGCCAGCGTCGGCATATGTTTAACTTTCAGGCCCGCTTTACTGAAGTTGATCCTAAACTGGCGTTTGAGCATATGATCCAGACGCTGGTGGAGCGTGCCCGCAGTGTTCAGCTTTGGCTCGATAACGGCAGCTTCCAGCGTTACGCGCTGTGGTTATTACTGATGGCGATCGCCGCGATGAGTGTCCCTATGGTGAACATTCCTCATGCGCGTGGAAGCCTTGAAGTCACTGAACTGGATATGGTTGCCTTCGGTGGTGCTCTCCTCATGATTGTTGCTTCTGTGGCGACGGCGATGCTTAGTCATCAACGCCTTCTGGCACTGGTAACGATTTCCGTGGTGGGTCTGGTGGTGTCGGTAGCGTTTGCCTGGTTCTCAGCCCCGGATCTGGCTCTGACGCAGCTGTCGGTTGAGGTTGCGACCATTATTCTTTTCCTGCTGGCACTTTACTTTCTTCCCCAGAAAGTCAGCCTCAATCACCTTTCTCCCGGGCGCATCGTCCGCGACATGGGGATAGCCACGGCCGCGGGTGCCATCGTGGGTACCCTGACCTATGCCATGCTGACACGTCCGTTTGAGAGTATCAGTAGCTTCTTCACCGCCAACGCGAAAACCGGCGGTGGTGGCACCAATGTCGTTAACGTCATTCTGGTTGATTTCCGTGGCTTCGATACCTTTGGTGAAATTACCGTTCTGGCGATTGCAGCGATTGGTATCTACAAATTGTTGGCGGGTGTACGCCTGTTCGTACCTGCTGCGGATATGGACGGCCGGCCATGGTCCAAAGACAGTCACCCACTTATGTTGATGCAGATTTCTCAGAGCCTGCTCCCACTCGCTCTGCTGGTGTCTGCCTATATTTTCCTCCGTGGACATAACCTGCCCGGTGGCGGTTTCATAGCAGGCCTGATTACGGCGATTGCCCTGATCCAGCAATACGTGGCCAACGGTGTTGTTTGGATGCGCGATCGTGGCGACCTGAAATTCCAGTGGTTTATCGTCTGTGGTTTGTTTATTGCCTTCGGGTCAGGTGTCGGAAGCTGGTTATTCGAGCGTCCATTCCTGACGTCCTGGTTTGATTATTTCTATCTGCCGTTAGTCGGTAAGTTCGAGTTGGCCAGTGCCATGGCATTTGATCTTGGTGTCTATCTGACAGTAATCGGTGCAACGCTGTCGATTCTTGCCAACCTTGGCAAGCTGACGACGACAGATCGACCAACACGGCCTGGAAGGAGATCCTGATGGAATTGATTTTTGCAGTCACTGTCGGCGTGATGGTGACCTGTTCGGTGTTTCTGATGCTGCGGGGCCACACCTTTGCGGTTGTGATTGGCCTTACCCTGATGTCTTACGCCGTAAACCTGTTTCTGTTTGCCAGTGGTGGTTTGGCGCTGCACGAGCCAGCTATTCTGGCCGACGGCGCAGAATATTCCGACCCTCTGCCTCAGGCCCTGGTGCTTACTGCGATCGTTATCGGTTTTGCTATGACAGCGTTTGCTCTGATTCTTGCCATCCGGGCACGTGCAGATCTTGGTAATGATCAGGTCGATGGACGCGCTTTGCCGGGCGACTCTCTGGCGAATAAAGAGCCACAGGGGAAAGTCCGTCAAAGCACCGTCAAGAGTACCGCAAGCAATACCGCGAAGAACTCAGGAGGTAAGACAAGGTGATGCATTTGCCGGCACTTCCTGTGCTACTGCCATTTTTCGCGGCAATTCTGATTCTGTATCCGTGGTTTAATAAGCGCCTGCACCTTCAGCGTCTGGTCGCTCAGTTCGCCTTGCTGATGTTGGTAGCGGTATCCATGCTGACACTGTTCAAAACACTGGCAGAAGGCCCAATAGGATATGCCATGGGCGACTGGGAAGCGCCATTCGGTATTTACCTGCTTGCCGATCCACTCGCAGCCTTTATGCTGGTGGTTACTTCTGTTCTTGCGCTCTGTACGCACCTTTTCGCATGTGGCGGCGAGGATAAAACAGGGCGCTTTTTCCACCCTTTGTTCATGTTCCAGCTGATGGGCCTGAATGGCGCCTTCCTGACTGCTGATGCTTTTAACCTCTTCGTATTCTTTGAGATTCTTCTCATCGCCTCGTACTCGCTGCTGATACATGGCGGCGGTCGTGAGAGAACCCGGGCAGCTCAGCACTATGTGCTCTACAACCTGATAGGTTCAGCTTTCTTCCTTATTGCATTGGCCTTGCTCTACAGAGCCTTCGGTACTCTGAATATCCCGGATATGGCGTCGCGAGCACCTACCTTGCCAGAAGAAAGTATTCCGTTCGCTCAGGCGGGTGGGCTACTGCTGATGGTTGTTTTCGGTGTGAAGGCGGCACTGTTACCGCTGCATTTCTGGTTACCAAGAACCTACAGTACAACCTCAGTGCCGGTAGCGGCACTGTTCGCTGTGATGACCAAGGTAGGTGTCTATAGCCTCTGGCGTATCCACAGTGTTGTGTTTGGTCACGACAGTGGCGAACTGTCTGATCTTGGGGTTGTTCCACTGGCGTGGCTGTCAGGCCTGACGGTAGTTGCCGGGGCGATTGGTGCTCTGGCGAGCCAGACGCTGCGCTGGCTCATTGCTAACCTGATTGTTATTTCCGTTGGCACGCTGCTGATGACGGTCGCCATGGGCACGACTCAATCGGTTGCGGCAGGTCTGTATTATACGTTGCATAGCACGCTGATGAGTGGGGCCTTCTTTCTGGTCGCTGGCCTGATTCTTATGCAGCGTGGCCAGGCGGAAGATAGATTCGTGCGTTCCCGCCCATTGCTGTATCCGGTATTTACCGGCGTTCTGTTTGCTGTAACTGCGATGGCTATGATTGGTTTACCTCCGTTCTCGGGTTTCTTAGGTAAAGTCTTTATCCTTCAGGCTGCTGTCGACAGTGGCGATGCCATCTGGGTTTGGCCGCTCGTCCTTATCTCTGGTCTGGCTGCGCTCATTGCCTTGTCTCGCGCTGGAACTACATTGTTCTGGAGAACCCAGGGTTCCGTTGTTCCAGAAGCTAAGGAGAAGCTGAGCAATGTTCACCTTGTGGCTTCAGGACTATTGGTCGCAACGACGCTTGTTCTTGTTATTGGCGGCGGACCACTGACTGAATGGTCTCTGAGGGCTGCTCAGGACCTGCACGCTGGTGTGACGTTGAATTATCTGAACGGAGGGCAGCCATGATGAAGCGATTGCTGCCGATGCCATGGCACTCAGTGATGCTGATTGTCGTATGGCTTTTATTGAATGGTTTCTCCTACGGGCAGTTAGTGCTGGCGGTGATTCTGGCCTGGCTGATTCCCATACTTACTTATCCGTATGTACGTGGACATGCGCCGGTTAAAAAGCCTTTAGCCATGATGACTTACTCGCTGCGACTCCTCTACGACATCGTGGCCGCGAACGTTGATGTGGCCCGCCGGGTAGTGCTACCCAATCGCTATCTCAAACCGGGCTGGTTAGCCTATCCGTTATCAATGACCGAGCCCTTTCCGGTGACCTTGTTGGCGAGTTCGGTGTCGCTGACACCGGGAACTGTCAGCGTTGAGTTTTCAGAAGATCGTACGTGCCTTTATATTCACGTACTCCATCTTGAAGACGAAAAAGAACTTCAGGCGTTTATCTTCAAACGTTACGAACAGCCGCTGAAGGAGATATTCGGATGCTGAGTAATGTCATCATGATCTGTACCGGGATGATTGGTCTGGCGATGCTTTTCTGCCTCTGGCGCTTGATAAAGGGGCCAGATATTACTGATCGTATCCTTGCTCTGGACACGCTCTATATCAACAGTATTGCGTTGATTATTCTGCTGGGCCTGTATTACGGGACTGCTCTCTATTTCGAAGGGGCTCTTCTGATCGCTATGCTTGGCTTTGTCAGTACGTCGGCCGTCGCCAAATATCTGTTGCGGGGTGACATCATTGAATAATCTGGCTGTGTATAGCGATTATGTTGTCGCTGCGCTCCTGATCGGTGGTGCGTTATTTATGCTCGTAGGTTCGTGGGGGTTGGCAAAGCTGCCTGACTTCTACACCCGGCTCCATGCGCCGACAAAAGCATCGACGCTTGGGATGGGGGCTACTCTGCTCGGTTCACTCGTCTGGTTCAGTGTGCAGGAAGAGAGTCTGCACATTCATGAGCTGGTAATCAGTATTTTCCTCTTCCTGACCGCTCCTGTGTCAGCATACATGATGGGCAAAGCTGCGATTCATCGCCGCCGTCCTTTGGCAGAGGGCACCCGTAATGCAGAAGAAGCGGAACGAGCTGCTGAACGAAAGGGCATTAACGAGCGTGACGACGACTGAGTCCGGATGGCTTAGTCCCGATGACCGGGTCGTCTTACAGGCGTTCGATAGCTTCCTGAAGCTTATCAACGCCGATCACTTCCATTCCTTCGACGGGTTGCTTGGGTACATTCGCTTTTGGCACAATTGCCCTCGTAAAACCATGCTTCGCCGCTTCTTTAATCCGTTCCTGACCCGATGGCACCGGTCGGATTTCTCCGGATAAACCTACTTCTCCAAAGACAATCAGGCCTTGCTCAAGAGGTTGATTGCGGAAGCTGGACAGTGCCGCTAACAAGAGCGCCAGGTCGGCTCCTGTTTCGTTTACCTTCACGCCACCCACCACATTGATATACACATCCTGATCGCCAAGGTGGATACCGCCATGGCGATGTAATGCTGCAAGCAACAGGTTCAGACGATTCTGATCAAGGCCAACGGCGACCCGTTTCGGGTGCCCGAAATGGCTGTCGTCGACCAAGGCCTGAATTTCGACAAGCAGTGGACGAGTGCCTTCCCAGATCACCATAACGACACTGCCTGCAGCAGGTTCATCGCCGCGACTGAGAAAAATTGAACTTGGGTTTTTAACCTCTTTCAGACCGCGCTCAAGCATAGCGAAGACGCCCAGCTCGTTGATAGCACCGAACCGGTTCTTGATACCGCGCAGTACACGATAGCGACTGTCGCCTGAGCCCTCGAGCATGATTGAGCAGTCGATCATATGCTCAAGGACTTTCGGCCCCGCCAGTGAACCATCTTTCGTCACATGCCCGACAAGAAACAGAACTGTTCCTGTCTGTTTCGCAAAGCGCGTCAGATACGCTGCGCTTTCACGGACCTGAGAAACACTGCCCGGCGCAGACTCTATGCCATCCACATGCATGACCTGAATAGAATCGATCACGACGATACGAGGCTTATGCTGCTGCAGCACATTAGTCAGTCGCTCGACGTTGGTTTCACTCAGCATCTGTAACTGATCAGTCGGCAACCCAAGGCGGTTTGCGCGCAGCGCTACCTGTTGCAGGCTTTCTTCACCAGTCACGTAGATGGCTGGCATCTGTGTCGCCAGATAACACAAAGTCTGAAGCAACAGCGTTGATTTACCGGCGCCAGGGTGGCCACCAATAAGAATGGCGGAGCCTGGCACCAGACCGCCACCTAACACGCGATCGAATTCCTGCATTCCGGAACTGAACCGTGGTAGTTCAGCGAGATCGACGTCAGCGAGTTTGATGACATCACTGGCACCGGCATCGCCGGCATAACCACTGAATCGGGTATCCCGCGCAGCGGCCTTCGCTGAAGACACGACAAATTCCTGCAGAGTATTCCACTGCCCGCAACCGGCACACTGGCCTTGCCATTTGCTGTGATCGGCGCCGCATTCATTGCAGACGTAGGCGGTTTTCTTTTTGGCCATGTAGCGTTCGCTGTTTCTCGTACTGGATAGTGTTCAAAAGTGTACTCGTATTTGAGTGTATCTTCGACATACTCGAACCAGATACCACGGTGTTGCGGTTTTAGCGAATGTATGGACTGCAGGGGACTGTCTATGGAGTAGAAATATTGCGAATGCGCTGTTAATAAAAGCAGGGTTCGATGGCCCGCCGTAAATACGTCCCTGTAGGCTCGGGCACAGCATCCATGCTGTGCACGGCCCTCGCCACCTGCTTTTACCAACAACTACCCGCAGCCTCGGTGGTTACCTGTGAATCTCTAGTGATAAACGTTCTACCTGATGGGATTGATTGATACTATGTCGCCACATTTTACTGGGCTGCAGATCAGCCTATTCGGGAGGTTTCGTGTCGTTCGGTCAGTTTATTGCCTTAGCATCCTTCGTACTCTCAATGGGTACGATTGCGGTGACTTATTTTGTTGGAACCTCGGCGGGTACCGCAGAACTATGTAACCCGTTTTTCGATGGCTGTACGGATATAACTCATACCGGAATGAAAGGTGACGCAGGCTTTATCTTTCGTGGGGGAATGATTGCCGCATGTGCATTTTTCGTTATCTGGTGGCAGGTTTATCGTGTTTGGCTGAGCCCGTATTCCGGGCGTGTTGCGCTGGGCTCAATGCAGTTTTTTGGTGTGTTGGCTGCGGTTGGTCTGTTGGCAGGTACGGCCGTGTTGCTGCCCGAGAAATCAGATACCCGTTGGGGGATACACGTGCGCGGTGCCAATCTGTTTTTTCAGGGGATGTTGATTGCACTTACGACCGCGTACGTTCTTACCTTTAAAGCGAGGAAAAAAGGGCTACAGGTACCGAGTTTTGCAGTGAAGACTGCAGTCATGGGCATTCTCTGGTTTATGTTTATTGCTTTCGCCGGAGTGACTGTTGGGATAGAAATGAGCCACGGTAAGCGCATCATTGAATGGTGGGCGACCCTGTTTATCGGGATTTACTTTCTGTCATCCTATTGGGACTGGAAAAGTATCCGCCTCATCAGCGAAAGTCACCCCACACATACTGGAGAACGCTGAGAGCTGTCAGCGCTGCGGTCTCGGTACGAAGTATGCGAGGCCCGAGTAGTAAACCATCAAACCCTGACTCCTGACATTGAGTCACCTCAATGTCAGAGAAACCGCCTTCGGGGCCAACCAGAAGCGCAATGCTTTGTGGAGACTGGCCGGAGGACACCTCAGATTCGAGGGGCTTCTGGTTGTGAGGGTGAAGCAGCAACTTTCTGTCGGCATCTGTGTCAGTGCTCCAGTCACTCAGCGACTTTGGTGGATGGATTACCGGAACGGTATTTCTTCCACTCTGTTCGCAGGCAGAGATGGCAACTTTTTGCCAGTGCTCGAGTTTTTTCTCCATGCGATCGCCTTTCAGGCGCACATCACAACGTTCACTCGTCAACGGCGTAATGTCAGTCACGCCTAATTCCGTTGCCTTCTGAATAGTAAAATCCATCCGATCACCTTTTGAGATGACCTGACCCAGATGTATCTCCAGTTTCAGCGGAGCATCCTGTCGGATGGCATGCGTCACTGATGCCGATGCGGATTTCTTACTTTCAATAATGAGCTGTGCCTGATACTCGGAACCGTCACCATTGAAGAGACGAACATCGTCGCCTTCCTTCATACGCAAAACTCGAACGAGGTGCGTTACTGCCTGGTCATCCATTGCGACGGTCGTATTTTCAGTGAGTGGCTCGGGAGTATAAATTCGAGGGCCAGACATCATGCGCTCTCAACAGAGTATTAGTGAATGAAGTAAAGCGCATGATAGCAGAGGGGAGGCCTCTTTTACTGCAGTAAATGAGGCCTTTTGAAATGAAGTTCAGCAAGCCGCATCGTTCTGAGCTTCGCGCTCTGAGCGCAAGCGGCGTGATTGTAGCTGGAACAGGTGGTGAATCAGAATTTCCTGTTCTGCCTCTCTGAGACCTTCGAAGTCAACTCGTACAAGGTAGGGAGCATCAGGGTCTGCCGTATGCTCCACACCAACAATCGTCCCCATAAGCGTCACTGGAATATTGGACGGCTTCAACTGCATCTGTAAACGCAAGTTGTCACTCTCACTGAGCGGTTCTGTAGAGTGGAACGCCATGCCGCAGGCGCTCAGATTCACCCGCGTGCGCACTTCGGTTTGTGACAGTTCGGGTTTTGCGTCTGGCCCAACAGGGGAGTTCAGCAAGTTGACCTTCTGGTTCAGCAGTTCAAACAAGCGAGCAACAGTGGGGTTCTGTGCCTGTACCTGATGAAGGACACCAGCGATGTCCCGCTCCAGCTCTGCCAACTCATTGATATGATCCTGATGGCGGGCCTTCCAGCGTTGTACCTCTTCTTGTGAGATGGCTTCAAAGTCCAGGATGACCTCATCATCCAGGCGGAAATAACGGCGTCTCTCTTCCATTGTTCCAGTTTCCATCGTCTCTCTCCCGATCAGAATATTTCGTTGGGATTTAATTCAAAATCTTCCGGGCGGGCTGTCGCCGCGTCATCAATCTCCTGTTGCGTCGGAGTGATTTCCGGTTGATCGTCATCATCAAATTCGTGCGTACGCAAAATGACGATCTCCACGCGTCTGTTACGTGCGCGGGATGCGTCATCAATATTAGGCACCAGTGGCTTTTTATCTGCGTGGCCCACCACCTGGAACCGATCCGAGTTCATTTCGGGAGCAATAAACAGCTCCTGTGCAAATGCAACTGCACGAGCAGTCGATAGTCCCCAGTTCGAACGGAATGGGCCGCCCGCGAGCGGAATATCATCGGTGTGCCCTTCCACAGATATCTTGCCCGGAATATCAACGAGTACTTCCCGGATTTTGTCGATCACAGGTAAGAAACGATCCTCGATATAATCTGAACCCGAGCGGAAAGCGCCTCTCTGCTGAATGCGGATAATGATTTTCTTACCCACGGTTTCAATCTCGACCTGACCCTGTGCGATTTCATTTTCAAGCTGAGCAGCCATTTCGACGGCCATTTCTTCGCTCTTTTTATTTTCGATGTCCTCGCGTGGCACGACGACTTCACGCGTTTGCATACCGCGGTCGCCCTGACGTTCTTCCTGCTGCGTCACCTCATCCTGACACAGAACCTCCAGTGAGCTTTTGGTGATGTCGCTGGTTTTTTGCCGGACTTCATTAATCGGTGTCGGTTCAGGAATCGACGGACTGAAGTGCCGGGCAATCACACTGGTCCCCTTGGGCGGATCGCTGGCATTAACAACCGTCTGCACACCAAAGGCATCTCTGAGTTCGCCGGCCAGACGTTTGAACTTTCGTGCGTCCATTTCTGAGAAAGACAGCAGGAGTACGAAAAAGCACATCAGCAGCGACATCAGGTCGGCAAAGGTCATTACCCAGCCGGGTATCCCATCGGGACAGGGTGGACATTCGTCTTCTTCTTCAGCCATGACTTACTACTCGCTCGCCGCTACGCGTTTGCCTTCCTGGATGTAGGCTTGCAACATGGATTCAATAACACGGGGGTTCTGACCGTTCTGGATTGCCAGCAGTGCGTCGATGATCATCGACTTCAGGCGATCTTCTTCGTCTTTACGCAAGGTCAGCTTGTCGGCCATAGGGAGTGACAACATGGTCGCCACCATGGCGCCGTAAAGCGTGGTGAGGAGTGCAACCGCCATCGCGGGGCCGATGGCCTTCGGGTCGTCCATGTTGGCCAGCATAGCAACCAGGCCAATGAGAGTACCGATCATCCCCATCGCGGGAGCAACGTCGCCAAGCGATTTAAAAATGCTGATACCTGTGTCGTGGCGAGCGCTGGCGAGTTTCATTTCTTTGCTGAGAAGGGTTTTTACAACATCCGGGTCGTGGCCATCGACCAGCAGCTGAATACCTTTACTCAGGAACTCATCACTGACCTCTTTCCCCTCAAGAGACAAAAGGCCGCCTTTACGGGCTAGGCCGGCAAGTTCGACGATTTCGCCGATCAGGTCTTCCGGTTTGATCAACTTGAAGGAAAATGCTTTGCCCGCGACTTTGGCTGCGGCGAGAAACTGGCCCAGCTCAAATTTCATCATTACAGCAAACAGACTTCCGACAATAACAATCAGCAGCGACGGCACGTTAACAAACATGGTGATATCGCCACCGAGAATCATGGCGAAAATTACGATACCGAACGCGCCGACGAGGCCTACTAATGACGCGAGATCCACACTCACTCCTTTCCATACTGAGGTAGCTTCTGTAACAGAGTTTAGACGCTTCCTGCGGTTCTTCCTGTCATCTGACAAAAAAAGCCTGTGTTGACCCGCTCATGCCTTGGGTTTAGTGTTCGAGCCTTACGACAGGAGTAACTATGTCTGATAAATCCTCTTCCTTCGGTTTCGAGTCAGCCTTATCGGAACTCGAAGCTCTGGTCACCCGCATGGAAAGTGGCGAATTGACCCTTGAAGACAGCCTGGAAGCATTTGAAAAAGGCATCGGCCTCACTCGTCAGTGCCAGCAGGCTCTGGCGGCAGCAGAGCAGCGTGTGCAGCTACTGATGGAACGGAATGGCCAGAGTGACGCTCAGCCCTTTCAGAGCGGAGACGCCAGCGAATGAATTTGCAACCTTTGCAGGCCAGAGTCGCTGAGCTGGCAGAAGCCAGACTTGCAGAGCTTGGAATTGCAGATCAGCGTCTCGCAGACGCAATGCACTATGGCCTGATGAATGGTGGTAAGCGCCTGCGGCCTTATCTTGTGTACGCGACCATGGATGCTCTTAATGCCGAGCATGCAGCGGCAGATTGCGCCGCCGTCGCGCTTGAAATGATTCATAGCTACAGCCTGGTTCATGATGACCTGCCTGCGATGGACGATGATGATCTGCGTCGCGGTAAGCCAACTTGCCATATAGCCTTTGATGAAGCGACGGCGATCCTTGCCGGAGACGCACTTCTCAATGGCGCCTACGAAGTATTAGCCTCTGCGAAAGAGTTGTCAGAAAAGCAGCGCCTGCAGCTGGTGCAGGTGCTCGGTCGTGCTGCTGGCAGCGCGGGTATGGTGGGCGGCCAGGCGATTGATATTAACAACGTCGGCAAGTCGATGACCGTTGAACAGCTCGAACATATGCACTTGCATAAAACCGGAGCGCTGATCAGAGCGGCCGTGCAAATGGGCGCCATCTGTGCAGCTAAGAATACCGATACCTCAATCACCGAAGCCCTTGATAAATATGCGAAAGCCGTTGGCCTGGCCTTTCAGGTACAGGATGACATCCTCGATATCGAGGGCGATACCGCGGTATTGGGAAAACAGCAGGGCGCAGATGAGGCGTTGAAAAAACCAACGTATCCGTCACTGCTTGGGCTTGAAGGCGCCCGTACGCGTGCGAAAGTCCTTGTCGATGAAGCGATTCAGGCACTCGCAGGCTTGCCCGGTGATACCTCTACACTCGAGTCGCTGGCCCGCTACATTATCGAGCGCGATCACTGATACCTCTGTGACAGCGACAGAGCTCACCTGTTCGTATTGGCGGGCAGGGGAGTTTTAACTACTCATCTTGTCTCTCAGCCGGTAGAATGCATCCCTTTAGTTTTCCGGCGCTGCCGGTGCACTTTTTCTACCGGAAGCAGTTCCTTCAGATGTTTACAGAGATTCCCAAACACAGACCAGAGACGCCACTGCTGGATCAGATTGAATCCCCAGCGGACCTGCGCGAGCTGAGCCCTGCTCAGTTACAGCCTCTGTGTCGTGAGCTGCGTGAATATCTCATTTATAGCGTTGGACAGTCGGGCGGCCATTTTGGTGCCGGTCTGGGCGTTGTTGAACTGACGGTAGCTCTGCATCACGTTTTTGATACCCCAGACGATCGCATTGTCTGGGATGTGGGTCATCAGGCCTATCCGCACAAAATTCTGACAGGCCGGCGCGAGCAGTTGCCCAAGATCCGTTCTGCCGAAGGCCCGGCTGCGTTTCCTCTGCGTACCGAAAGTGAGTACGACACCTTTGGCGTTGGTCACTCCAGTACCTCGATCAGTGCGGCTTTGGGGATGGCGCTTGGTTTCCGTCAGCGTGGCCTACCGAACAAAAGCGTTGCCGTGATTGGTGACGGCGCCATGAGTGCCGGAATGGCCTTCGAGGCTCTCAACCATGCCGGGCACGAAAAAGCCGATATGCTGGTTATTCTTAACGACAATGACATGTCGATCTCGAATAACGTCGGTGCACTGAACAAATACTTCACCCGTATCTGGTCGAGCCAGACCTACTCCGCCATGCGTGAAGGCAGTAAGCGTGTTCTTGAGAATATTCCGGCCGCCTGGGAGTTCGCTAAGCGAACGGAAGAGCACATGAAAGGCATGGTGGCACCGGGTACTTTGTTCGAAGAGCTGGGCTTCAATTATTACGGTCCGGTCGATGGTCATGACCTGAACGAGCTGGTGGCAACACTCGCTAGTCTGAAGAAACTCAAAGGCCCGCGCTTCCTGCACATCGTCACTCAGAAAGGCAAAGGTTTTACCCCTGCGGAAGAAGAGCCGATTCGCTACCACGCGCTGAAGGCCCAGAAAGGCGGGCCGGCAAAGGCATCGAAACCGAGTTATTCCAACGTATTTGGTCGCTGGTTGTGTGATGTTGCAGCTCAGGACGAGCGCCTCGTGGGTATTACGCCAGCGATGCGTGAAGGTTCAGACCTCATTCGTTTCTCGCAGGAATTTCCCGACCGTTATTTCGACGTTGCCATTGCCGAGCAGCACGCTGTGACGCTGGCTGCGGGGATGGCCTGTGAACAGGTGAAGCCGGTCGTCGCTATCTATTCGACCTTCCTTCAGCGTGCATATGATCAGCTAATTCATGACGTTGCGCTCCAGGATCTCGATGTACTGTTCGCCATCGACCGCGCGGGGCTGGTCGGTGAAGACGGCCCAACGCACCACGGTGCATATGACCTTAGTTACCTTCGCTGTATTCCTAAGATGGTCATCATGACGCCGTCCGATGAAAATGAATGCCGACAGATGCTGAATACCGGTTATCTGCATGAAGGACCGGCAGCAGTTCGCTATCCGCGAGGTTCTGGCACAGGGGCTGTCATCGATGCGCCACTTGAAGTCTTGCCGATGGGTAAGGGTTTGGTTCGTCGCGCATCGCAAAGCAAAAAGGTCGCTATCCTGGCGTTTGGTGCTCCGTTAGCCGCTGCGCTGAAAGCAGCAGATGTCGTTGATGCTACCGTTGCTGATATGCGTTTTGTGAAGCCAATGGACGATGCTCTGGTGGCCGAACTGGCAGAAACGCACGACCTCTTAGTGACTGTTGAAGAGAACGCCCGAATGGGGGGCGCAGGTTCTGCTGTACTCGAGTCGCTGGCTCAACAGGGGCTCAAGTCGGTTGTTGAGGTGCTTGGTATTCCGGATACCTACATTGAGCACGATTCACCGACCCAGCAGCATGTCGTGGCCGGTATCGATGAGTCATCTATCCTGGCTGCTATTCGTCGCCACTTCCCTCAGGACTGATTATGATCAGGGTGTGCGCGCCCTAAGTGTCTGATTAGTCACTCATTATTTGCCCCTGTCGCCGAGCGCTTCACATAGAAGCTGCTTAACTGAATTAAGGTTCAGTTCCGGAGGGGCTCATGCCGCTGCGACGCCAGTTTACCGCTATTTCTGCACTGATTATCGTGACCTTGTGTGGCTACGCTGTTTCCGCATTGTTTGGTCCTTTATCTCCGATAGCGAGTGCGGCACTGGTGCTCTTCTCCGCGTTGGTTATCTGGCGAGTGTCTGCCTGGTGTCGCAAACGAGCCGAGGCGCGGATAGAAATTCAGGCCCTCTCGGCTGAGCGCCTTGCTACGTTAGGCGAGGCCGCGGCTGGTATCGGTCACGAAATCAACAATCCACTCGCCTACATCCACAGCAATCTGCATGGTCTGAATGAAGATATTGAGGCCTATAACGCTTTCATCAGTGTTCTTGATTCAGCTTCCGACCATCTTGAAATACGTAACCCGTTTTACCAGAAGGCATTGTCTGCCTATCACAATCTCGATGTTGCTGAGGTGTGTAAGGGCGCGCCGGAGCGCCTGAAAGATTGCCTTGAAGGCATCGCCCACATCGAACGTATCGTGGCTGACATGCAGACGCTGAGCCGTCGCGGTGACGCCAGTATGCAGGTTGCTGATATCAATACAGATCTGCAGGCGGTCTTTAACATTATTCGCAGCAGGCTACCTGCGAATGTAACTCTTGAGCTGGATCTGATTACCCCTCCGCTAATGTTATGCCACCCGTCGCGCTTCGCACAGGTGATCATGAATATGATGATTAATGCATTGCATGCTATTGGTGAAGAAACGGGTACCGTCAGTGTCCGTCAGTACCATCGCGGGGATATCTTCTATACTGAAATTTCAGACAGCGGGTGCGGAATGTCCCCGGAGGTGCAGGCCCATATATTTGAGCCATTTTTTACGACCCGTGCAGAAGGTAAAGGCACGGGCATCGGTCTGGCCTTGTGCTACAAATTAATAGAAGAGCATCAGGGGACTATCTCAGTAGATAGTCGCGAGGGTGAAGGCACCCGTTTCACTCTGGCGCTACCCGTTCGCAATGGAGAGAAAGACCATGTCAATTGAAACCACAGGCCGGGAGAAAAGTGGCCGGTTACTGCTGGTCGATGATGAGCAGGGGGTTCTGCAGGCGTTAAAGCGTCTGTTCTACCGTCATTACGATGTCGTGCTGGCAAATGGCGGTGAAGAAGCACTCAGCATTCTCGAAACTGATTCTTTCGATATGATTATTTCGGACATGCGTATGCCTGGTATGTCCGGCGCTGAGCTGCTGAAGTCCTGCTTTGAACAATATCCGGCCATGATCCGGGTTCTGCTTACCGGGTATTCTGATCTGGATTCAGCCATCAAGGCAGTGAATGAAGGGAATATTTACCGCTATATCTCGAAGCCCTGGGACAACGATCAGCTCAGGGATATGGTCGCCGAAGCACTTGAATCAAAAGAGCTGAAGTCAGCGAACCAACGTCTGAGCGCGCACATCGTCGAGCAGAATGACGAGCTGGCGCGTCTTAATCGCGAACTGCAGGCGAAATATGAAGCCTCTTCAGATGCGGTGGGTGAAGCGGAAGCAAAGCTGCAGGATGCTTATAAAACACTGCGCCACGAGTTTGATGCCATGGTGCATATTCTTGTGGGGAGCATGGAAGACCGCCTGGGAATGGAGAAAGGCTCCACCGAAAGATTCGCCGAACTGGTTCGTTCATTTGCGAAGAATGCGGGCCTCGATGAATCTCAGATTAATGACACCTATTACGCAGCACTTCTGAAAAATCTCGGCAAAATGTCTTTGTCAGACTCTGTGTTGATTAAAGCCATTCCGCAAATGAGCAATGCGGAGAAGCAGGAATACGCGCGCTTTACCATTAATGGTCAGACCTCGCTGATGCTGCTTGAGCCGCTGCAGAATGCCGCCAATATTATCCGCTCACACATGGAGCTTTATAACGGTAAGGGGTTTCCTGATCGACTGGCGGGGGACGCGATTCCTAAGTCATCACGGATTCTCCGCATCGTTTGCGACTACGCAGAGCTGCAGCGTGAAAGTAACTTCCTGGGCGAGCCCCTTTCCGAAAAAGATGCCCGTGTGTACCTGCTGAAGTTAGCCGGACAGCGCTATGACCGTGAGCTGGTGGATATCTTTGCAGAAACGCTGGAAACCTATGATGGCGGTGCGATTTCCAGCATGGAGCGCCTGAATATTGCGGATGTGAAAGAGGGGATGATCCTTGCGGGTAACCTGGTCAGCCCTGGAGGTGCGGTTCTGCTTTCCAGTGGCACTCAACTAACGGAGCGCCATGTGGCTAAACTTCAGGCACTGATGCGTCAGTTTGAAGGTCACGAGATTTTCGTGCATGTGAGGAAACCGCCGCAGGATGAAGAGTAACCTGCGGCGCAGATAGTTATGCTTCCGGCTCGTCGTCCTGATGAGTCGATAGGTAATGGCCGAGCTTGCTGGCTTTTGTGTTCAGATAGCCATTGTTGTGGGGGTTGCGACCAACTTCGATAGCAACGCGCTCTTCGATCGTGACACCGGCATCACCCAACGCCTTCACTTTACGCGGGTTGTTGGTCATCAAGCGGATGGAAGTGATACCCAGATGCTCCAACATTGGCTGGCACATGCCGTAATTTCGCATGTCGGCGCCAAAACCAAGCTGCTCGTTTGCTTCGACAGTGTCTGCACCCTGATCCTGAAGGTTGTAGGCTTTCACTTTGTTCAGAAGCCCGATACCACGACCTTCCTGTCTCAGGTACAGAACAACGCCACGTCCGGCCTCAGACACGGAGCGCAGGGCCTCTTCCAGTTGGTAACCACAGTCGCAGCGCATGCTGAAAAGCGCATCACCCGTCAGGCATTCGGAATGGGCGCGCAGCAGAACTGGCTCGCCGTCATCGAGCGTGCCCATGGTCAGCGCGATATGTTCTTTCCCTGTTTCTGCTTCCTCAAAACCATGCATGGTAAACACACCGAAAGGTGTTGGCAGCTTACATGAGGCGACGAAATTGATGTTCAAGGGGCTTACCCTCTGAGTAAAACAGGGCGCGTATTCTATCAGCAGGTGCTCTTATTGCCTAATCTATGAGCGGAACAGGATGTTTCTTTGCGTAACCCCGGTTGACGACAGGGCCGTAGTAGCCGCTAATAGGCGTCAGGTGGCGTTTCCTTTGCCTGCCTGTAATTCAGGAAGAGTATGACACTACATAAGACCACATTTTTTACCCTGTTGTTTGCGCCGTTAAGTGTGTGGGCTGCAGTCGATCGGACTGCAGTTGTATCTCTGCTGGAGCGTGAGTGGGGCGAGCTTCAGTCAGTGATAGCTGGCGTTCTGGGAGCCTGGACACTGTTACTACAAGGCATGCCGAGTGGTGAAGAAATCAGCATTATCGCACGGACGGGCCTCCCTCTCCTGCTACTACTGCCACTGCGATCGCTGTCGCGCTGGTTTGCTGCCTGGCTCACCGGATACCTCCGCGGGCTGCACAATCAACTGGTATCGGGCGACATAAAACACAAGGGGCTGCGCGCCCTGACCCGGTTTGTTACCAGTATCACGCCGTTGGTCCCCTGGTTGCTACTTCTCTGGGGAGCGATGATCGTCCCTGTATTCCCGTCATCAGAAGCAGGGCCGGGCGGTGCTTTGCCGCTGCTCTATGCTGTGTACGTTGTTTATGTGCTCGTAAATCTGTCTCTGGAGTGGTTTCTTCTCAGTGCCTGTCAGGGCGCCGGCAGCTACCTGAACAGTGAAACAACCGAGCTTCTGGAGCGACGCTCCCATTCGGTGACGTCGCTTTTACTGCTGCCTTGGGTAGTGATTACCTTGTCCGAATATCTGCTGCAAAGTACCGCAGTGAGCCATCTGATAGGCGCACTGGTCTGGCTGTTCAGCTGGTTGATGCTGAGCTATCTGCTGCATTTTTATCGCGAACCCCTGGTCACCAATCTCAAGCGACTGACACCTGAGCGTTTCGACCCGGTTATCGAGCCTCTGGCGGCGGGGCGCATAACCGTTTTCTTATTGCCTCTGCTGATTCCGCTAAACCTGGTGTTGTTCTTTCGTGCCTTCCTTGAGCAGTTGCTGGGTGAGTTTGCATGGTATCAGCGCCTGAGCGCACGCTGGTTCCGGATGCGGAATCAGCTGCAGGAAGACGCAGAAGAAGCCGAAGTCGCAGAGTGCACCGATGAGAACTATCTGCGCTGGTTCGAGAGCTACGGTGAGGCCGAGTATCCGATCATCAACACCGGACTGAGTGATGTCTTTCAGCGGTACTACAGTGCCTGGATTGCTGATCGCGGTGATGACAATGTCTTACTGATGACGGGCGAGCCGGGTATCGGCAAAAAATCGGCGGTGAAGCGCTTCTGCAAGGAAATTGCAGCTGGTAGCCAGGAAGTTCGCATTTCGATGCTGGATATCCCGGCGCGGACCCTGGATGCAAATACTCTGTTTGGGCTGGTGGGCGAGCAGATCGGCGTCGATCTCGCGGATGGCCCCGTCGCTTTGGCTAACGCCAATGAAGCACTTGAGCCGACTGTCCTGGTTCTTAACAACGCCGAGAACCTGTTCCTTGCTGATGTCGGGGCTCTCGATGCCTGGCAGGCACTGCTCAGCTTGACGAATGCCCGGGCAGGTAATCTGTTCTGGATGATTGTGATCAATAACCAGAGCTGGGCTTACCTTTGCAATGTATTTGGGCGTGATTATCAGATGCGTAATGTTGTTCGGGTGAAGCGCTGGACGCAGGCGGAAATCCGCTCTTTGATTTTATCGCGTAATCAGCAGAGCGGTTACCGGCTGCGGTATGACGATGTTTTAATGGATACGCGGGCGCCGGCTAATAACTCACTGCGTAATGCCGAACAGAGGCACTTCAGCCTGTTATGGGATGCAAGCCGAGGTGTTCCTGTCACTGCGCTGCGTTTGTGGCAGGAGTCCGTAACGACACGCCGGAACGAAGTGACGGTGCGTGTGCCTCGTATTCCTTCAGGCAGCCGGATTGAAAAATCTGGCTCAAATCAGTCGTTTATTCTGGCGGCCATCGTTATCCACGGTACGCTCAATACTGCTGAAATTATGCGGGTGACAAATCTCTCCGAGAACGTAGTCCGTTTCTCACTCAAGGCGACGTTGGAAGATGAAATCGTCGAAAAAGGAGAGGACGGGCGCTATCGGATAACTGCGCTCTGGTACCACACCGTTGTCAGTATTCTTAACAGGATGAATATGTTGCATGAATGATACCAGTGGTCTTGTTGATGGCCTGCTGAGTGTTGCAGGCATTTTTAACTTTTACGCTATTTTCCTGTTGTTTGCAGGGGGCGTTGCACTCTGGGCGTTAGCTAAAACACTGAATAATGTCAGTAACCGCCTGATGGAAAAAATCCCTGCGCGGCGATTTTTTATTCTTCAGATTTCGACGTTATTAAGTTTTGCTCTTTATATCTTCGGGACGGTCGGCTTATTAATTGGTGTGCTACAGCCCCCTAAGGAGCTGATATTTGCTGCGGCTGGCTCTGTCGCTGTTGCCTTGGGTTTTGCATTAAAAGATATCGCGGCCTCACTGGTTGCGGGTATTTTATTGTTGTTCGATCGCCCATTCAGGGTTGGTGACCGGGTTAGTTTTGGTGATACCTACGGTGAGATTGTATCCATCGGGCTACGTACAGTGCGTTTAGTCACGCTGGACGATAATCTGGTTACGATTCCTAATTCCCGCTTTATTACTGACGTCGTGTCGTCTGGTAACGCTGGCGAACTGGACATGATGGTGGTGACCGATTTTCATCTTGCGCTGGATGCCGATATTCCGTGGGCGCGTAAGCTTCTTGAAGAGGTCGTGGTCACGAGTCGCTACGCCTATCTCAAAAAGCCGGTTTCATTCGTTGTCGAAGAACTCGAAGTCGCTCATATGCTGGCAATCCGCCTGCGTGTTAAAGCGTATGTTCTTGATGTGCGCTACGAGAAAGCATTTCAGAGTGACATTGTGCTGCGTGGTACCCAGTTATTAAACGAGCATAAAATCGCTCGCCCGAAGATTTCATCAGAGAGGACGTGATGTTGTACCTGGTTCTCGTTTTGATTGTTCTGGCGATCATGTATCTGCCCGGTCTGTGGGTGAAATCCGTACTCAAAAAACACGGTCAGGAGCGTAGCGACTTTCCGGGCAATGGTGCAGATATGGCCAAGCACCTGCTCCAGAAACTCAACATTGATGACGTCAAAGTCGAGGTTACCGAACACGGTGATCATTACGACCCTCAGGACAGAGCGGTACGCCTGACCCAGGATAAGTTTGAAGGGCGTACACTGACCGGTGTTGTCGTGGCAGCTCACGAAGTAGGGCATGCGATTCAGCATCACAATAACGAGAGTTTGTTTACCCTACGCGGTGGCCTGGCCCGCTTGAGCTGGATTGTAAGCAAGGCTGCACCTCTGTTTCTGGCGGCAACGCCCCTGCTGATCTGGATTAACCCGGCGCTTTCCCGTTGGACACTCATCGCAGCGGTTGGCTCCATGCTTATTGGAGTGCTGGTAAACCTGGTGACCCTGCCCGTTGAATGGGATGCCAGTTTTGGTAAAGCACTGCCCATGCTCGAAGAGGGACAGTATCTAAGCTCTGCGGACATGGCCTCTGCGCGCCATATTCTGATGGCAGCAGCCATGACTTATGTTGCTGGTTCCCTTGCGAGCTTACTTAATCTGGGCGCACTTGCCCGGATACTCAGGCGTTAAACAGGCGCTTACGGACGTTGAAGCTTAAAGGTTCGGGCGGTAGTCTTACAGGTGTCTTTTATCTATGGTGGTTTTATGCAGTTGCTGCGAAACATATTGGTGGTCTCATTTGTTCTGTTCCTGGGTATCGGTGTTCAGGCTGAAGAGCTAAAGCCCGCGGACGTTGTTCCCGTCGTGAACGGCGAGGTTTACTCCCGAATTGCGCGCGTTGAAGGAGAAGAGGGGGTTACCTCTTTGCAGTACATCAGACCGAATGAAGACTTCAAGACCTGGACCAGCACGGTTATTTACGCCAATTATCGAATAGAAGAGATTGGTGATGATCCTCAGAAAGTAGCGGTCCGCCTTGTTGAAGGGCTGCAGGCTCTGAATCCCGGCGCAAAGTATCAGCTGGTGGGTGATGAGAACGGAAAGGTCGTACTTCTGGACTTCCTTTCATGGCCGCCGAATCGCCAGTATATGGAATTGAGCGTTTACCGTATTCAGAAAGACGAAGCAGGTGAAGGTGTATTTACGGTACAGATGTCAGTACGCATGCCTTTTTACACTGAGATGACAGATGAGCTTGCTACCGAACTGAAGACTTTACGTGGCTCCCTACTTCAGCAGACCATTCAGTTTGATATGAAAAAAGTAATCTCATTGCTGAAAAGTCAGCGCATGACTGCTGAAAACGGATCATGACACAGCGCCTCATCATCATTTCTGATGAGCCGGAAGAAGACCTGACTGAACAGTTAGTTGCGGCGGCTCATGCTCACGAGCTTAAGCCGATTATTATCGAGCCAGCGTTATTTGATCATGTTGAGCCTCCTGTACTTAATCATGGCGACCTCCTTTATCGGGTTGCCATTACTCACGAGTCTTGTGTGATAGAGCAGCAGCTTGTGCATCCGGGCGTAGCGACCTGCTACCGCGATGCTCTGGGGGCTTTTCTGATCTGGGATAACCAGACACTCTTCCTTGCTCGTAATGGCATCGAAACGCCCCGTACTTTCCATGCCATGACCACCGACCGCGAAGAACTTAAGCGCAGGGTTGAAGCGCTGGGTGGCCTTCCGGTAATTTTTAAAGTCCCGGGTAAATCATTGGGCGTTGGTGTCGTTCGTGTCGATAACTGGCCAACCTTTTATTCTGTTGCTGATGCGCTTGAAAGCGCACACGGCCAGTACGTTCACTTGATGGCATGCGTCGAACCGGCAGAACACTGGCGGATGCTTGTAGTAAATGGTGAAGTCGCTGCAGCCTATCAGAACATCCCTCAAGAGGGGGACTTCAGAACCTGCGTCGATGAAGACAAGAAAGAGTGCTTTACGACACCTCCTCCTGAGTCTGCGAAACAGCTGGCGATTGATGCCTGTGCGGTGCTGGGGCTGGAATTTGGTGGCGTTGATGTGCTGGTGCACACCTCAGGACGAGAATACGTTCTGGAAGTGAACTTTCCCTGCTACTTTGCTCATCCTAAGCACGCAATTGATCTGGATGTTGCCGACCACTTAGTTCGTCATCTGAAACAAAAAGGCCAGCGACTCAAAGAGCAGCTGGCCGGTTAAGCTCGGCAGTTTCTTACTGTACCGCTTTGCGCTTAGATTCCTGCTGAGCGCGTTTCGACTTTTTCTCCATGGCCGCTTCACGCTGCTGAGTTGCTTTGCTGCGTTTTTCAGCGGCTTGTTTAGTTGCCTGCTTTTTACGCTGCTCAACGACTTTCTGCTGGCCCGCTTTCTGATCCGGCTCCGACGCTTTGCGTTTCTCGACTACTTTATGCCGCTGCTCAGAAGCTTGCTTGCGGTGTTGCTCCTTTGGTCGCTTCAGTTCTGCGGCATGGGTGTCGACAGCTGGGTTTGTGCCCACAGAAATGTCTCTGTTCGCAAATACCTGAGGGGCGTTCATCAGTGCGGTCGCTCCTAAGGCACCCATCATCACCTTACTCATAGCTTCACGGCGACTCAGCAGTGCTGGGTGTGGCGTTGCAGAAGGTGGAGCCACTCGCTCAGAAAGTGCATTCTGATCGGCCAGACGATCAAGAGCCGTCCAGCATTCTTTAACAGAAATGCCAGCATCACCGGCCAGCGTTTCAATTGAGCGGCTGCCGTCTGCAAGGCGCCACACGGCGTAAGCCACCGGGTCGGCCTTTTTAAGAAAGTCTTGAGTGTCGTCGGCAACTGCCGAAGCAACAGGAAATACTGATTGTGTCATGGGAAGCTCCTCATACCCCAGAATACGTCGCCAAAGAACATACCACTAAATGACCTCAGGATTATGACTCTGCCTGCACAATCACCCGTTAGGGTGATCAGCGTGGTACAATAGTGCCCTGAAAATAGCTAGGCGTCAGAGCAGAGCAGCCGTTAACTGCACGACCACAAGGCCGAAAATACCGGCGATTACATCGTCGATCATAATGCCAAAGCCACCGTGGACTTTGGCATCGAGCCATTTGATGGGCCACGGTTTAATAATGTCAAAGAAGCGGAACAGAGCAAACGCATAAGCCAACCACAGCAAATCGGTGCCTAAACTGCCCGACATCGGCAGCCACAACAGCGTAATCCACACCCCGATCCACTCGTCCCAAACGATACCGCCAAAGTCATGTACCCCCATATCACGGGACGTGATTTCACATATCACCACACCAAAGGCGAAACCCGCGAGCAATACGCCGATATACGGTAAGGTCGGTACACCCTGCAATAAAAACCACCACACAGGCAAAGCGGCGAGAGTGCCCCAGGTACCCGGCGCCTTCTTAGCCAGACCAGAGCCCAGACCAAAGGCCAACAGGTGAATCGGGTTTTTCATATCAGGAGGTGTCATAACATACTCAGCACAGATCAAAACGTACCCGAGAGTATACCGGCAAAACGCCTATGTAGGAGCGCAACGCGAAGCTTGCGCGAAACATCTCAGCCCAGAAGATCCAACGGACTGGAGGTCCCGGCAAAGTGCTGCCCTATAACATGCGTATAGATTTGGGTCGTTGCTACATCGCTATGCCCCAACAACTCCTGAACTGTACGAATGTCACGGCCGCTGCGTAACAGCTCAGTAGCAAAGCTATGACGGAAGGTATGGCAGGATATTCGTTTTGACGTCAGCCCGGCACTGATGACTGCCTGCTTTAACGCTTTGCGAGGCACAGAGTCGTGCAAATGATGGCGGCAAAGTACTTTGGTATAGGGATGGCTGCATACAGTCGTAGATGGGAAAACGAACATCCATGCAGGTTGCAAATGCGCAGACGGATACTTCTTACCCAGTGCTCCAGGTAGTGAAGGGCCAACCCCACGTTTGTTATCTTCCTTCTGCAAAGCGATGGCTATTTCAAAAAACTCATGACAGGCAGGCTTTAAGCTTTGCGGAAGGATAGTTACCCGATCTTTAGCCCCCTTCCCATCGAATACCGTCAGGGTACCTCTTGAAAAGTCGAAATCTTTGATCCTCAACCGTAAACACTCAGTGATACGTAGCCCTGATCCAAACAGTAGAGAAAAAATTAAGCGGTCTCGCTCATTGCACACGTCGAGTAGTTTCCCCACTTCGGCTGAGGACAGCACAGTAGGCAGGTGCCGGGGGCGGGTAGCGAACGTGAAGCCAATATCCCCCAATGGCTGGTTAAGGTATTTGTTATAAAGGAAGGCCAAGGCATTCAAGGCAACCTTTTGAGTATTGATTGCGACGTCCCGGCGGTTAGCAAGAAAGCTGAGGAACATAACGACATGCTCAGGCCCAAGGGTTGATGGGTGTTGCAACCGACGGAAGCGGATATAGAACCTGATCCAATAGATATACGTATGTTCGGTACGAATACTGTACCCATGCAGCCGCATGAACTCGCGCACTTCTGTCAGAAATTTGCTCTTAGCCATCCTGACCTCCAAATGTAAAGGTATACTGGTTAAACATACAGTATGATTTGCGAATTTCAAGAAAATCTGGCACGCTCTATTTTCGTGCTTGCGCGTTTTGTCGGAGCGGGGTAACGTAAACTCCAATCGAATCAAAGACTTGCAAACTTGGTTTACAAGTTTATGTGCGCAGGGTTGCCGAAATAACAGGCGTGCGCGTTTTTCTTGATGGGAGATTTGAGTTATGGAAGATTCTTCATTATTTTCAATAAGTTACCAAGGGAAGCTCGAAAGAGTATCCCAGGATAAACGCGCACGCACACTAATAAGCTGTTAGGTGTTGTTCATACCGCATGTAGCGATTTATGGAGACAAGAATGAGAGTTTTATCAATAGTTATTTTAACCTTCCTATTACAGGGATGCTTTGGTACCGAATATGAGCTTAAAAAATACTACAAAGATCCTAATTCTCCTGCCGCCAAAATGATGGGTGGCACCTACGCTGGCGTCGTGGAAACCTTTAACTCCATGGAGGCATGTTTGCAAATGAAAGAGCAAGTAGAACGCGACGATAGAAATATTGGCTATACAAACTCAAGATTTGTATGCGATGAAAAATAAGCACCTAACAAGGCGGTCAATCTGACGGCTTTTCCGTTGCTTGTCTTATGCGCTTAATCGCTACGCTAGCACAACACCAACCAACTACAAAGCCGCAGCTTACCGCGGCGTTAGACATCATGACTGACTCAGTACCAACCGAAATTTCTCCGCAACTGTCACAGACACTTGACGTCATTAAGCGTCATTTGGCATCGACGTTATTGGCCGTACATTTGTATGGTTCGGCGCTGGATGGTGGTCTGAGGCCATACAGCGACGTTGATCTACTGGTTACGGTGACTGCACGGCTCGATGAAGCTGTGCGGCGGGCTCTGATGGTCGAACTGCTAGAGGTCTCGGCACCACCCGGGCAAAGTGAAGCTTTTCGCGCACTGGAGATTACCGTTGTCGTACACGATGACATTGTGCCTTGGCTTTATCCAGCTAGGCGAGAGCTGCAATTTGGAGAATGGCTGCGCAGAGACCTTCTTGCAGGCATCATCGAACCAGCCGGCATTGATGCTGATCTGGCGATCTTACTAACGAAAGTGAGGCAACACAGCATCGCCTTGGTAGGTCCATCGGCGGAGCAGATTTTTGATCCGGTTCCTAAAGGTGATTTTCTGAAGGTGCTGGCCGACACTTTGAAGCTGTGGAACTCGCCCCCGGACTGGGCAGAGGATGAGCGAAATGTAATGCTCACACTCGCTCGCATTTGGTACAGCGCATCAACAGGCAAGATCGTACCGAAGGATGTCGCTGCCGATTGGGCGATGGTGCGTTTGCCGGTCGATCTTCAACCCGTAATGGTGGAGGCTAGGGAGGCTTACCTTGGATGTGGCGAGGATCGTTTAGTCTCACGCGGGGATCAGCTGACAACGTTCGTTCAATACGTGAAGAACGAAGCCTCTCAATTACTCAATGTCAGAACCAACAGTGTCTAACAAAGCGCTGCTGTCGGACAAATGATCTTGCCCCGATAAAACGGACACCAAAGTCAAACTGACGAGGTGTCCAATGCCAAAATATACTCAGCCAAGAAAGACCTGGCAGTA
>NZ_DDKU01000112.1:21298-28259 GCF_002339775.1 Thalassolituus sp. UBA2590 | reverse complement strand
AGAGCATGGCCGGAGAGCGGAGATTCATAGACAGTATCCGTACAAGAGAATGGCCGACTTTAAATGGGAGTTGCCTGAAATAACACGTCGAAACAGGTCATGTGCTATCTATTGCCTGAATTGTTCAAAAGGTCAGAAAAAAGGGCCCGAAGGCCCTGAAAAGAACGAAGAGGTTACTCTCCGGAGGTGAAGGCTTTCAGAACTTCGTCATTAGTCAGGTCGATGGCCTGAAGTACACCACGCGCATAAATGACAGGATCAGCATTCACAGTGACTTCAGTGGTATCAGATGAACCACCGCTGACCATACCTAACAGTCCGCTGAATGCATTCGCCGCTTTCTGAGCACCTGAGGTGGTATCTTCAGTTTCGCCGTACGCGCCACCAATAATGACCGGCGTTTCAAGTTGGGCGTAGCCTGATTTGTTACTGAATGTCCCGGACACCCCACGCAGGAATGAAATGCCGGAATTTGGCTGTACGTTAATCGCCTGACCAAAGGAAACTTCTGCGCTGTAGGTACGTTCACCCGTGTTGTAATCCATTGAGCGGTCCGTCTGGCCCGACAGGTTGGCGAAGTGAACACGGTAATCGGCCATGATCACCGGGTAGTCCAGATCTCCAGCCAGTTTCGCTAAGTCATAAACCATGGGCACGCCAGGTACCGCGGGATACGACTTGTAGTAAAGGAGATCCATTCCTTCTGGAGTAAAGGTCAGGGTTTTTCCTTTATCACCTTTAAAGAAAGAGCCAACAGAAGAGGGCTGATACGGGGTTTCCAACGTATCAATTTTTTCCCAGTCTTTGTTGGCCGTAAGTTCTTTATAACTGCGGATAACGTAACCGTCTGCCTCCAGTTTAGCGACGAAGTTCTTGTAAGCTTCCTCCGTAATGGCTTGCATAGTTTCTTGCGGAATGCCTTTCAGTTCAGATTTAAGAATGGCTTTTGCGTATGCCCGGTCTTTGCTGAACATGCCACTTTCGGAAGTCGCCGAGGCCTTATCTTTGGTAACAAAGGTTACGGAAAACTGCCCGAGGTAAACTTCTTTGCTTCCCTGTACTTTCTCGAGATTGTCTGTAACTACTTCAATTTTTTTCTCTTCGGCTTCGCCGCCTCCCATGCTGGCACATCCGCCAATAGCAAGTGTCAGAGCGATGAAAGGAACTGCTAACGTTTTCATGATTGTCTCCCTTTAAATAACTTCCGAAGTCTAGTAAGAAGTGCGTTTTCAAAAACCCCATGTTTATGGGGGCAGGCCTCTTTTATGGGTCAATCAGGCCCATATTGACGGCCTTTACAGCAGCCTCGGCCCGATTCGAAACCTGCAATTTCTGATACAGAATTTTCATATAGCCCGAGACTGTATTGGGCTTCAGCCCTAGAGCATCAGCCGCCTGCTTTACGCTCAAACCATTAGCAATCAGGTGCAGAACATCACGCTCCCGGTTTGTCAGCTCGACTTTTTCACTGTGGCCAGGACGAAAATAATTCAGAACCTGTAAAGCTATTGATGACGACAGCGGTGGACGCCCATCCATGATTCCGCGGAGCGAGGCAGTAAATTCATCGTTCGTTTCATCCTTGAGCAGATAACCATCTGCGCCCGCCCGCAATGCAGGAAAAAGATGTTCTGAGTCATCGAAGATGGTCGTAACCACACACAGAGTTTCGGGCTTTCTTTCTTTGATATGACGGATGATGCTCTCACCGCGCCCATCGGGTAATCCGAGATCAATTAAGGCAAGGTCAATGGACGGAAGCACCAGGTGACGCAGTGCCTCGGTAACCGATTCGGCCTGATGTACAGCGACGCCCGGAAAGATGTCTTCCGCCCGTTCCGTCAGCCATTCGGCAACGTCGGGAAGGTCTTCAACAATCAATACTGTTTTTATCATTCAGATAGCGCTCCTGTGCCCTCAGTCATAAAAACTGACAGGTCTGTTCAGGAAACGGATGATATCTATACCCTTTTCATTAGGGTAGCCACACTTTAGGACCCCCCTGAACATGGGTGCCCTACCTCCCCTCCTCAGAGTTAACGTTTCGGGCTGATAAAACCCCCTTTTCTGAGGCCACGTTTATGGAACGTATTAAGATGGAACGCATTGCGCTCGCAGGGATATTTGCGGGTTCATTGTTGCTGAGCGGCTGCGGCAGCTCGTCCAGTTCAGGGTCACCCGACCCTCAACCCACCCCCACCACCCCAACACCAGAGGCTCCGGCGACGACACAGTCTCTGACCGGTACCGCCGCCATCGGCGCCGCCATTACCGATGGTACCGTCACCGCGATTTGCGCTGACGGCAGCACCTTTACTGAATCCGTCACCACCGACGCCAACGGCAACTGGTCGGGCGAAGTCGCCAATGGGGCGATGCCCTGCGCACTGCAAGTCACCGGTGGCAATCCGCCTGTGACCTTACACAGTTATGCGACGGCCGCAGGCACGGTGAATATCACACCGCTTACCGACCTGATTATGGCCAAAGCGACCGGCCAGAGCCCCGCCGACTGGTTTGCGAACTTCAACGGAACCGCGGTGGATACCTCAACAGCGTCCACTGATCTGCTGAATTCGTTTGCTGACAAAGGATTCACTATCCCAGCAACAGGCAACCCCCTGACCACGCCGTTTGCAGCCGACGGCTCGGGCTGGGATGGCCTGCTTGATGACATCGGTGACGCCATCGACAACGATCCGGCCATTGCCGATTACGACGCTCTGGTCACCCTGGTGAAAGACGGCAATCTAGCGAATCTCCCTGCACCACCGCCGCCTGAGATGTTCAGTATTGCAGGCACCATTTCAGGGGCGACCGGCACCGTGATCTGGGAAACTCTCGTCGCTGGCAGTATTGTTCAGGACGGCGGAAACACGAACGGCGCTGTGACCTTCTCACCTCTTGCTGGCATTGCTGAAGACAGCAACTGGAGTGTGGTCATTAATACAGCTCCGTCTGGCCAGACCTGTTCTGTGACCAATGGCAGCGGCGCTCTGACGGCCGACGTCACCAACGTCTCCATCACCTGTAGCGATGAAGTGGTTGCTCCCACCACGTACAGCATCAGCGGCACGGTCTCAGGTGCTTCTGGCAGCGTGATCTGGGAACTGCGCAAAGACGGCGTATTTTTCAATGATGGCGGTAGTGGCAATGGCGATGTGTCCTTTACCTCTGCAATGGACGCCGGCAGTGACTGGTCCGTGGTGATTGAATCCGCGCCTTCCGGTCAGACCTGTGCGATCAACAATGGCAACGGCTCCCTGACCGCCAATGTGACGACTGTCTCTATCACCTGTTCGGACATCGTTGTCGGCCCCACCACGTACAGCATCAGCGGCACGGCCTCAGGCGCTTCTGGCAGCGTGATCTGGGAACTGTACAAAGACGGTGTATTCTTCAACGATGGCGGTGCGACTAACGGTGCAGTGACCTTCACTGATGCCATGGCCAGTGGCAGCGCCTGGACACTCAGCATCAACTCGGCGCCATCGGGCCAGACCTGCACCATAAGCAACGGCAGTGGCACATTAACCGGCAATGTCAGCAACGTCGCCATCACCTGCGAAGACGAAGTAGTGACGCCACCACCGACTCTAGGCGAGGCACTCTACGATTTTTCTGGCCTGAATCTCGACCCTGAACTGCCCGCAGGCTTCACGCCCATTGCCCCACAGGCATCGCCGATTGATCCATCAAGCAATATTGCCAGCCTGTATGCACAGCTCGCAGCGCAACAACAAGAAGCGATATTTGCGCCGATTCCTGACGAGCTCACCCGCTCGGTAGACAATATTACGACTGGCAATAGTTACCAAATTACCGAAACCACCGCGACCTATAACTGGCAAAGAGTGACCAAAGTAAGTATGGGTGCCGATGCCGTCGCCGACACTAGCGATGACTTCATCATGAGCTATACCATTTCTCCTTTTGGTTACCTGGGCGTGTCGTATAGCTTTGATCATCCCGGACAGGATGGCGTGTGGTATACCGAAGACGATATCGCAGCAAGCAGCAATGGCGGCGCGGTAGTCATTTCGCAGGAAAGCCCGCTTGAATTTGAAGGCGCCAGCGAAGGCGCAATCCTGAGCATACCGTGTCTGAGCTCAGGCCCGGATGGCATAATCTTCACCCAAGATGATTCACCGGGATGTGTCCTTGGGTACCAGGTGATCGTTATCGATGGCGAAGGCAATCGCGGGCAGGTCGTCAACTACAAATACAGTGGTGCAGATGGCGTCTGGTTCACCGGTGACGACGTAGTCGACAGCTATGTCACCGTCACTACTGACCTTAGCATTCCTCAGACCGTCACCGCCGTATACGACGATGAGGGCGAGGACGGCATCTGGTTTACCGATGACGACGTCGTCGACACTCACGTCCAGCAGTTACTGGGCGATAACTACCAGCCGCTGTATGCAGCAAACTATACCCTAGCCGGTAGTGATGCCACCTGGTTCACTGCCGACGACTACGCCAACGGTTACAGTTACTACGGCTATAACGAAGACGGCGATCTACTGATTATTGCCAATCACAGAGGCCCGGGCTTCGATGGCGAGTGGTTCACCGCTGACGATTTCGCCAGCGGCACCCTGTCATTCACTTCAGAAACCGATGCCGGCAACGTCAGCATCAGCGCACGGGTGAACGGCATGGGTCCGGACGGAAAATGGCTGAGCGGCGACGACAATATCTACGGTTACAGCTACCGGATGTATGACGACGCCAACAACGAGCTTGAGCGTGCGGATTTCAGCAGCAAAGGCGCGGACGGCCTCTGGTTTACCTCGGACGACCTGCCGACAGCCTCGTACAACTACTTGAAGTACGAACGCGATACCGAGGGGCGTGTGCTTAAGCAGTTTTACTATGACCCCGCGCGCGATCCGAACGCCCCGGCATTCAGCGACAGTCAGATCTATCGCTACAAAGTGTATTCTGCGGATTTCTCCAACAGTCTCGACGTCGGCACAACCGCGTTCGGTAACGATGATATTCCTCTGACGGAAGACGACACTCTGGCTTGGCCATACTCTATCGCCACAGACACAGGCTACGACCAGTACAATCAACCGGGGCCGGATGCTATATGGTTTACCGACGACGACTTACGCAGTGGTTACATCATCGAGACCTTCGATGGCAGCCGCCTCACCGAGTACGAGCGCTACGACACCAACGACACTCTGGTGTTCTATACCGAATACACCGAACTGTCATCGACCTCGTATCGCCTGGAAGACTTCCTGCTGAATGACGCAGGCACCTTCGACCTGACGGGCTATCGCGAGATCGACGAAGACGCCTATGGCAACCCGCTATATACCACCTGGTTCAGTGCCGCCGGAGACATCAGCAATGTGTCCTACACCGAGCGCAATTCGGACGGCCTGATCGTGCGTGAAAGCGGTGCCTACAGCGCAGGGCCAGACGGTATCTGGAAAACCGCTGATGACTTCACCTACTACTCGCTCAATGAATACAACGACGAAGGCGAACTGGTCATGGCGGCCAGCGAATATCAGGGCAGCGATGGCCTGTGGGACACCGTAGACGACCGCTACTACATCTCTGGCATCTACCTGCTCGATTACGGTACAGACCTATTGGCAACCAATATCGGATTTGCCCCGGCCGCCTGTGGAGATATGATGGCCGGCAGTGGCGATATCTCTGTGATGGTACGCGACATCAATGGTGCGGCACTGCCAGACGCCATCGTGATGCTCAACGACAATGACGCCACGACCACCACCGATGCATCGGGCGTGGCCTCGTTCACCGCACTGTCTGGCGCTCAGAATGTACACGTGTTCAAGGACGGCTACGGATACGAAAGCTTCTACTGTGTGTCACCTGGCCTCGATGTCACGCTCTATTCTGAGGTAGAAGAGTTAGGTGTCAGAGCGGATACCTCGTACGTTCCTTTCTACAACGACTCAGCCAGCAGTTATGTTCTGGCCTTGCTCGATGACAACGGTGCGCCATTGCATGACTTTGAGCGCTTCAGTCTGACGTCAAACCAGGCAAACTATTACTACGAAGACCTTTACTTCAATGTTCCTGTGGGTAGCGAAGTTACCGGTAACCTGTGGGCCTTCAAAGTCGAGAATGGTGTGATTACCGGCGCAGAAGACCTGGGCAACCAGACCTTCACCACCATCGCCACCAATACCAATCCGATCGTCAGTGAGCGTGAGCAACTGTCCATTTCGTTTACCGCCACGGATCTGGTTGCGGTTGCACTGCAAGGCTCCTTTGCCACACCGGTGCAGAATGGGTATTACTCTTCCATCACGCTGGGAGGCTTCCTCTCGCTCGGGTTCAAGTACGATTCCTCGACGCAGAACTACCCGGCGAAATTACCCGGTATCGACATCGATCTGCCTGAAGGCTCGCTGATCAGCATGGCCTACACCGAAACCTGGGAATTCTGGCAGCCTCGCAGCCTGCTGGATCGCAGCGGCGATATTGTCGAGCACTCAGTAGTGACCGGCATTGCCTATCGCCCATTGATGGCAGATCAGAACGACAGCAGTGACAACCCGACAATCAGCTGGACGCCGGTGCGTGACCGTATTAATGGCTACAGCGACCTGACGACACTGCGATTGAAAACCTCTCAGGCGAGTGTCGGCTATCAGACCGCCTGGGCGATTCACTTGCCCGCGGGCGAGAGCACGGTCACCCTGCCGTCGTTGCCATCCGGCATGACCGACACCATGCTGCCGGACAGTCAGTACGCACTGATGCTGGAAACAACGGCCTTCATCGATATGGATTACGACGAAGTAATGGGTACCGTCGATATCAATGATATCGACTACAGCATTGCCACTGAGCGGATGCGCACCAGTTCGCTGGAGGCGAATGCACCTAAGCTGATGCGCTGAGTACCGTTCGCGCATAACGAAAACAAAGCAACAAAAAAACGGGGCCAATGGCCCCGTTT
>NZ_DDKU01000112.1:20596-20992 GCF_002339775.1 Thalassolituus sp. UBA2590 | reverse complement strand
AACGGGGCCAATGGCCCCGTTTTTTGTGTCAGATTCCTCAACAATCACTCATCCGAAGTTGAGAACTGATACTCTCAGGAATACCCAATCGCCAATGGTATAAAGGCAACAATCATCAGAGCTGTCGCCATCGTCACCAGCGGCAACAGGATCTTCTCATGGCGGTACCAGAAGTTTTCGCCGATCACTTCTTCTTTCGACAACCGGACTTCTTCTTCACCGACCACCTGACGTGTTAACAGGTGGTTAAGCGCAACAGGTGGGCTCAGATAGCCAAGCTCGAAGGCCACCAGCGTCACCATCCAGAAGTGCACCGGATCAATGCCCGCCTGATAAGCGATACCTGCGATGGATACGCTCACAAGCACGACTGCGCCGTATGGGTCCATGATCATG
>NZ_DDKU01000112.1:0-20266 GCF_002339775.1 Thalassolituus sp. UBA2590 | reverse complement strand
CCACCAGTATCGATACGAGCACTGCCATCGCCAGCCATACTGAGTTGAAGTCCACCGGAATATACGACATGAGTTCAGCGCGTTCGACAACGCCGCCAAGACTCATCGACATGCCCATCAGCATCAACAGCGCACCGATGTGAACGATTGCTTCCGTGGTCGACTCACGCAGGGTTTTTTCCATGCTGTCACGGCCGTGTTTCAGATCCGCGAACGAATTTGCCAGGCGCGATTCAACGTAATCTGCATTCAGATTTTCACGTTTAAGTAGACCTTTCTCCTGTGCAATACGCTCATAAGCAATAATCGCCAGCAGCATCACAGGAAGGATGATAGGTGCAGAAAATTCGTCGAGATACGCATCCAGCAGTAACGCGTAAATGGCCAGAACAACACCGATTATAATGACGTACGGAATCAGCGGACGCAGCGAAGTGAAGAACTGCGACCAGGCATCATTACTGAAATCTGCTTTATTCGATTCGCCTTTGCGAGTGAGCAAAGCATAGAGAGCAAACAGAGTAGTCGTCAGTAAGAATACTTTTACACCCCAGCCAAACAGTTGGTCTGTGGTCACTTCTTTATTCAGTGCCGCAACGATAACCACCAGCAGGCATGGACGCAGTACCACCCCCAGAGAGCCAGACATCGCAGTCGCTGCCAGCGCTAGCTGACGACGCGTGCCTGCGCGGCGCAGCTCCAGATAAATCAGACCACCTACCGCAATAACGAAAATACCAGAGCCACCGGTGTAAGCCGTAGGCAGTGCGGCGAGTATGACGAGAACGACCGCAAAGATCTCCGGCGCCAGATTGAAAGGCCGGAATATATTGAACACCTTCTGTGCCATATCGGTCCGCTTCAGCAGCATACCGATCCACACATACAGACCAACGTTCAGGAACAGCTGCGACATTTCCATCATCTGATTCAGATGAATAGCAACGCCCGCCGGATGACCACTGAGAATAAAGTAAAGGCCCGTACCAATCGCCATGCTCGCATACAAGGGCACAGATAACTGAGCACGGAGGAAGCTGCCGCCCGGCTTAGCGTCATCAGGAATGACGAAGAACTGATAGATAGAGATAAATATCGGAGCCGCGAAACCCGCTATCCACATCCAGTGCAGAACGGCGTGCTCTGTAGAAACGTCGACGCCCGCGGAGAAAACGATATCTTTGAAATTCCAGACCGAATCAAACAGGACGGCGAACGCAATGCCCTGAGCTACCGCCGCGACACGGTAGTCCATCACGGTTTCCATTGGCTTCAGAGCAATATGGTGACGACGGAACAGCGCCGTACCGCCGCAGATCAGTACCAGTACTGCAAGCAGGATACGCTCTGCCGAAAGACCAATATCCCCCAGCTTAGATACCGCCAGCTCTACTGAACGGAATACCTCAACCCCTGCAGTGATCTGATCCATATTCTCTGCATAATGCTGATGTTTCAGCTGGCAACTCGCCTTAGAAGCGGTCAGAGACTGACGAAGCACCTCTGGACCGGGAGGTGGAGCAGCAAACAGATCAAATTCATCCGCCGGAGGAGCGGCCTCGATGCGCTTCTGAACCTCGGCATCAATGTCCATCTGCGGATCGCAGGTAGGCTCAACAGGGTCCTGACGCAGCTGGAAATAACCTTCCCATACCGACTCACCCAGCTGCAGAAGCTGACCATGAACCGTATGGCTGGTGTTCAGCAGGATAACGAAAACTAAAATCAGAAAGGCAGGCAGCGCCATCGACCATTCAAGCGCCGCATTAACATTGCGTTGGTTGTGCATCAGAGATTGCCCCGGAAACGTCTTTTTATTATTTCTTATGGTGGATGCTGAACCCGCTGTACTGGTCAGCATTTATACAAACGCCGGTAAGATCTGTTTTTTATAGACACATGTCAAGAAACTTTACCCAGCAGCAAGCGGCTGGCGCATGATGCGCGGTGCCAGATCCAACACATACTCATCAGCGCTCTTTAAAAGAAAACGGGGCCAATGGCCCCGTTTTTATCGCTACATAAGCAACTAGCAACTCAGCGGCTTACCACCACTTCTTGTTGCTGTATGTCGCAGGATCCCGCAGCGGCTGGCTTGGACCACGCTCTGGCGCAGTACCATCGATCAGAGACTGCATGTAGTCGTAAGCCATATCACCGAAGTCACCACACAGTGCCAGAGACTCATCAACGGCTGCCTGGAAGTGAACACCTGCCCAAACGCGGCTCTGACCACAATCCTGCTCGAACTCACTCCAGGTATTGAATACCAGAGTGGTATCCGCTGCTGGCGTCAGGCCTGGCTCGATGCGGGAAGAACCTGCCGGGTACTCAACCGGGAAGCCCAGCATGTCATCACCCAGGAACGCACGCGCAGACTGAGAGTGCGCTGCACAGAAACAAGAAGATGCTGATGGATACTCAGGGTGATCTGCTTCTTCCATGTAAGCGCGCCACTGGCTCGCTGGCAGCATCACAGTGCCTTCACCCGGACCGCCCCAGGCTTCAACAGGCTGATCGCCGTAGATGTGCTGGATTGCAGAGAATGGACGAACGCCATCGTACTCAGCCTTTTCCTGCCATACGAAAATACCGGCATCGAACGCTGCCATGTTGGTCAGGAAGTCCAGCTGGATAAACTCAAGCAGAGACAGTCCACGAGACTGAGCCGCGAACACAGCAGAGAAACCAAGTGAGAAAATCTTGTTATCAAACAGTTCCGCTTTCAGCTTCTGCTCTTCGGTCAGATTCGCAGACGCAACCAGAACTTCGTCAGCCTGTTGCTTATACAGGTGCTTGAAAGGCGCAAAGCTCTTTGCAGGCCAAGGCACACTGAAACGCTCTGGATCATCATAAGAATACGGCTCAACGTTCGCGTACTGAGGTGTTACGAACTGCTGAACTTTATAGAGACCCAGTCCTTTACGCTGAACATCTGGCTGCCACTTTGAAGGACGCTTGAGGTCATAAGCAGTGTTCTTTGGCTCATAACCTGTGTAGTCGGCATAAGGCTGTGGGTGCACATCTTCATTGATCCAACCAGCCTGGTTCATACCGTCATTCAGACGACCTTCTGCTACTGCTGCACCCGCAACGTTACCGATACCGACAGGAGTGGTCAGGTCAGTGCTGGTGTCATCAGGATCCAGACCTGCTTCAACCAGCATTCCACGCCATTCTGCAGTGCGCTGTGGCAGCAGCACTTTCAGCAGCTGATAAGACGCATACAGGGTCGCAATATTGATGTTCTCGTTGTCTACGCTCTCAGACGCAGGACGATTAGGAATACGTGAATACACACCTACCGCCGTTGGGTGGTAAGGCGCCGACGCGTCGTACCAGGCATTGGTCACCTGTGCTGTCACACGCAGAACCAGGGTTGCGTCACCCGCAGTCGCTGAGATGTCCTGGAAGATTGCAGGCGCGACTTTTGAGATCACCAATTCAACTGGCGCATTTCCTGTCTGCAGGTCGTAGGCAGAAGCCTGGTTTACAGCGATGGAGAGCAGAGCAGACGCAGCGAGAGCAAGCGGACGCCCCTTAAGAAGAGGGAGTTTCATAAGATTTTCCTTATCTGTTATTTAGAGTTTGCACCCAATACCGCCGAATACTTCCGCACGGCAGATAAGAATATGCGCCATTTTCATTTCTGATTCATTGCGTTTGACGGGTATTGCCATGACATAAAAGACAGGTTCAGGCCAAATAACGACCGCTGATCTTATTTGGCATAAAACGACTCAAAGGGTGACGCAAATTAACAACAACATGAAAGACTATTCGCGCCACCAGGTGACGCAAAGTCAATTCAGGACTCAATATTAATCATAAAGCTCGATTTTTTTGCTGATCAACGGAGCGAGCAAGGGAACTTTATTGGATTCACAAAGGTGACTGATAACCTTCAGTAATCAAAACCTTCCGCCATATGCTTGTCCTTGAGTTTGACGTAGTTCTCGGCGGTATAGGTAAAGTACTTGCGCTCTTTTTCGGTGATCGGCCTCGCCTTTTTTGCAGGTGAACCCATGTAGACAAAGCCACTTTCCAGCGTTTTTCCGGGGGGCACCATAGCGCCAGCGCCAATGATGACTTCGTTCTCAACAACAGCACCGTCCATGATCATAGACTTCATACCAACGAGCACCCGGTCCCCTATCGTACAACCATGCAGCATTGCCTGATGGCCAATGGTCACATCGTCTCCTATGATCAACGGATAACCGCCTGGGTTGTAGTCGGAGGCATGAGTGATGTGCAATACGGACCCGTCCTGAACCGACGTGCGCGCACCGATACGTATATGGTGCATATCGCCACGAATGACAGCTAAGGGCCAGACCGAGCAATCATCTCCCAGATGAACATCACCAGTGACAACCGCGGTGCGATCAACAAATACCCGTTCGCCTAATATCGGAGTGATGCCCTGATAAGAGCGGATGTCTCGGTGTGAACTGCTCATGCTGTCTCCTTTCTCTTGCGGCTCTGCTTGAATTCCGGCCATTTGCCCCAAATACTTACTTCATTGCTTTCGAAAGTCTATCAGTCATTGGGATATCGCCACTTATGTCCAACCCGCTTCTGCAGGCACATGCCTTACCTCCTTTTTCAGACATCAATGCTGAGCACGTACTGCCGGCGGTTGAAGAGCACCTGAACACCAACCGTACCCGCATCAGCGAGCTGCTGGGTAAGTTCGCCAGTGGTGAAGCGACACCGACCTGGGAGTCGTTAATCGAACCCATGGACGAGTGGCACGACGAGTTGAGTAAAGCCTGGTCGCCGGTCGGCCACCTCAACGGCGTACTCAACAGTGATGAGCTGCGTGAAGCCTACAACGCCTGTCTGCCACTGCTGAGCCAGTACTGGACGGAGTTTGGCCAGAACGAAGACCTGTTCAAAGCCTACGACGCGCTGAAGAACAGCCCGGAATTCGACAATCTGAGCGAGCCTCAGAAGACGGCGATCAATAACGCGCTGCGTGACTTCCGCCTATCCGGCATTGATCTGCCAGCGGATAAAAAAGCGCGTTACGCCGAGATCCAACAGCAGCTATCAAAGCTGACCAGCAAATTCAGCGAGAACGTCCTCGACGCCACCGCCGCGTGGACCAAACACATCACCGATGCATCAGAGCTCGATGGCGTACCTGAATCAGGTTTAGGCCTGCTCGCTCAGCAAGCTCAACAGCGCGAACTCGACGGCTACGTGATTACCCTCGACTTCCCGTCGTACATGCCGATCATGAGCTACTGCACCAACCGCGAATTGCGCGAAGAGCTGTACACCGCGTTTGTCACGCGTGCCTCGGACACTGGCCCGAACGCCGGCGAGTTCGACAACAGCCAGAACATGAAAGACATCATGGCGCTACGCTATGAGCTGGCGACACTGCTTGGCTTCGACAACTACGCTGAATATTCCGTCGCGACCAAGATGGCGGAATCTGGCCAAGAAGTCATCGACTTCCTCAATGATCTGGCCGCCAAAGCCAAGCCACAGGCGGAGCGTGAATTCGGAGAGTTGAAAGCCTACGCCGCCGACGAACTGGGCATGACCGACCTGAAACCCTGGGACGTGACCTTCGCGGCGGAAAAACTGCGTCAGGCTCGCTACAGCATTTCTCAGGAAGACATTCGCCCGTACCTGCCGGTGAACACCGTGATTAAAGGCATGTTCGAAGTCGTCTCACGCCTGTACGGCATTGAGTTTGAAGAACAGAACGAGTTCGATACATACCACCCGGATGCGCGTTTCTTCCACGTCACCAAAGACGGTAAGCAGATTGCTGCCTTCTATCTCGATTTATACGCCCGCTCGAAAAAGCGTGGCGGCGCCTGGATGGACGACTGCCGCGTGCGTCGCTCCACCAAAGACGGCGTGCAGCTGCCGGTTGCCTATCTGGTCTGTAACTTCAGCCCAGCGGTCGGTGACACGCCCGCCCTGCTGACCCACGACGAAATGACTACCCTGTTCCACGAGTTCGGTCACGGCCTTCACCACATGATGACCGAGATCGACGTCAGCGCGGTGAGTGGCATCAACGGTGTGGCTTGGGATGCGGTCGAGCTGCCAAGTCAGTTTATGGAAAACTGGTGTTATGAGCCGGAGGCGCTGGCCTTCCTGTCTGGTCATTATCAGACCGGCGAACCACTGCCACAGGAGCTGCTGGATAAGCTGCTCGACGCGAAAAACTTCCAGAGCGCCATGATGACCATGCGTCAGCTCGAATTTGCGCTGTTCGACTTCCGCCTGCATCGCGAGTACAGCGACAGCAACCCGGTGACGGCGGAGCAGATTCTGAATGAAGTCCGTGAAAAAGTGACCGTCGTACCCACGGTTGAATTCAACCGCTTCCAGCACAGCTTCAGCCATATCTTTGCCGGTGGCTATGCGGCCGGTTACTACAGCTATAAATGGGCCGAGGTACTGAGTGCGGATGCGTACTCACGCTTTGAAGAAGAAGGCATATTCAACCGCGATACCGGAGAAAGCTTCCTGAAAGAAATCCTCTCTCAGGGCGGTTCACGTGAAGCGGCTGAACTGTTTGAAGCCTTCCGTGGCCGCAAGCCGTCGGTGGAACCGCTGCTTCGTCATTCGGGCATTGAAATCCCGGAGGTCGCATGAGCGACATTCCAAACGAATATCAGACGCCTAAACGCCCGCGCCGCTTTATCGCCGGCGCGGTCTGCCCTAAGTGCTCCGAAATGGACCGCACCGTGATGTACACCAACGACGACGGCGACGAAGTCCGCGAGTGCATCAGCTGTGGCTACAGCCAGACAAGTAAGGAGCAAGCACAGGAAATTGCGCAGGCGGAAGGTCTGGCAACGGAACTCACCACACGAGTGACACCCGTCGATGGCAAAGCATTGCTGGACGAAGACGTTAAACCGCTGAAGATTATGGGCTTAGAAGATACTGACAGTAAGTAAATAGATCCTTCATCACACTTCACTAAAGTAGTGATGCGTCTTCGGGATATTTCCCGCTAAACTGTTGTCATAACCATCAGACATTACAACAGCACCCTAATACAAAACGGGCATTGCGGCAGGAAGCCGCAATGCCCGTTTTTATACCCGTATAACTGACCAGCCCGGAAGAAGAGAGCTGACCGTTCAGAATACATAGCTTATGCCGACACCAACTTCAGACTCATCGTCGATCTCGTCAGACGAGTTCTTTGTCGCGAAGACGTAGAGACCCACATCGTTACCCAGGTCGTAGGTTGCCCCCAAGCTAGCGCTCGTACTGTTCTCGGCCACATTATCAGATGCGCCATACTGCACCTGCACAGCCAGCTCTGTATTGATGGGGACTTCAGCAGATGCCAGCCAACCGGTCGTCGCCTCTGACTCTGCAAGTACATCGCGATGCTCCCAGAGAGCACCTAGCGCCACAGGTCCCAGTGGGTAACGAAGCACAAGACGAACAAGGTCGATGTCGTCGCCCTCGACCTCGGTGTCATAGGCAATGCCTGCACAGAGGGCGCGACGGTCGCTGCAAGGCCTGCGGCGATCACGCCTGTTCTGATTGTTTTCTTCATTTCTCTAACTATTTTTAATCCAGTCACGGTTAAAGGTCAGAGGCTATTGTCCTGTGCCCAGCGATCAAACTCCGGCATCACTCGTGGCAGACCTGTCCCGGTAACCAACATATGGTCCTGGTTGAAAAGCTCGACGAACTTTCCGTGTTCGAAACGCAGCGCTGTCGTCTTACCAATAGGCGTACGAACGATACGATCATCACTCCCTGCTATGACCAGAACCGGCGTTGTAATACGTTCTGGATAGACTTTACTGGCGCGTTTCTTATCGAAGAACCACATGGCCATCTCGAAGTAAGCCTTTCCGGATTCAGCTTTCAGCTGCACAAAGGCATCACGCATTAACTGCTCATCCTGTAGGTGCCCGGTGCTCCAGAAAAAGCTTTCCCATTCAGGCATCAAAGGCTTACGCCAGAAGCCCCAGCGCGAGAAATGATGTTGGAAAGTACGCAGCATAGAAGGGTAAGCCGCAAAAATGCCGGCCGCGGGCGCAGGTGCCAGCAACATCAGACCGGCGTGTTCCACTTCCTGAGCAACAAGTTGCGCGATAAGGCCGCCCATTGACCATCCGACAATAATCGGTGGTTGGCTCAGGCCGTTGATCAGTTCAATAAAGTCGTCACGATAATCCAGCAGACTGTTGTCTTTCATCGCCAGAGCGCCTTCAAGCAGGGGCAATTCATGATGACGCAGGGGCGGCGCATGAACTTCGTAACCACGCTCCTCGAATGCTTGCTTCATATCGTCCCATACTTCGGGATAACAGTAGGTTCCGGCAATCAATACAACAGGGGCTTTTGTCTTCGACATGAAAATAATCTCTTTTTTATCTGCTGGCCATAAATTAACAGAGCCATACTGTGCTGTCCCGGACAAATGCGTCCAATACGGGTGGCAGCTTGGCACGGGTAGGTTACACTCCTGAGTGTCGATGAAGGAGAACTGTTTTGATAGCCCGGCGACTGTTAACCCTGCTTTCAGCCCTGGTACTGGTCCAACTGGCTGGCTGCGCAACGTATGGAAGCGGTGTCCAACAGGCACTGACAGCGGTTGAAGAAGGTGATTACACCAAGGCGGCAACACAGATTCAGTCGTCTCTTTCTGCCGATGGCAAAGACCGCCTGCTCTACAACCTGGAGCTTGGCGTTATTCGTCACCTTGAAGGCAACTACGCAGAGAGTAATCGCCTGCTCGAAGACGCGGCTCGCATTAGTGAGGCGCTGAAGAAGAAACAACTCCGTGACAGTCTGGTCGTCATGATGAGCAACCCGCGCAACGCTGATTATGCGGGCAACACTCACGAAGAAATGATGATCTATTACTACAAGGCCCTGAACTACCTTGCGATTGCGGGACAATTGCCGCCCGGTAACGCTCGCCTCGACGCCATTGAAGGTGCGCGCATCGAATCCCGTCGCCTGTTACTTCGCCTGCAGGCCCTGCGCAATAACGAAGGCTCTTACAACCAGTACAAAGACAAAGAAGAACGCACCTTCTCAAAGGTCATGGACGTCTTCTCTGTGTTGGTCGGTAACCTAGTCGACACCGACGACCTCACCTATCGGGACGACGCCCTAGCGCATTACCTGACGGGCGTCAGCTTCGAAATGAACGACGAGTACGACAACGCCAGAATCAGTTATCTGAAAGCCGCAGAAAGTTACGAGTCCGGTTACTCAGAACAGTTTCAACTTGGCAACGGCATGGCTCAGCAAGCCTGGCTGGATGTTGCCCGAATGATGCGCAGAACCGGGTTTTCAGACAACGAAATAACTCAGATTACTGGCGGCAAACTGTCTGAATCGCAACTGAGCCTGCTGGACAGCGTTGCTGATAAAAGCCAGTTACTGGTGATTGAGCACAAGGGCCGCGTGCCCGAAAAGAAAGAGCTGAACCTACAGCTTTCAATCAATCCGAACCTGCGGGCTCTTGAGCTACAGCCGTACTTTTTTGAATACTCGCAAGAAGAGATCAACTGGTTCTACCTGCTGTATGCAGACAAGATGTTCTATGGTCTGGTGGCAGACTATCTCAACGCCACCCGTAATTTCCGGGTCGACTTTTTCACCAAGACCATATTCCTTGGCCCGCTGTACGACACCGCCGAAAGCATGGGCCTGACTAATGCCGTCGGCAGTTCCCTGAGGGTAGCTGTTCCTTATTACGGTCGCCCTCTCGATTACGGGCAAAGCCTGCTGACCATTGATCAACAGACCTGGTCTCTGGATCCGGCCGCCAGCCCGCAGTTGATGGCCATTCAGGAACAGATGAAAAATGCGGGGCCAGAGATCCGTGCTGCCCTGTCCCGCGCTGCAGTGAAAGCCATTACAGCGTCAGCGATCGGCTCGCAGGACTCCACTGGCCTTCTGGCCTTCGCTGGCAAACTTGCCGCTCAGCTCTCAGACGCGGCAGAAACCCGAAGCTGGTTACTGCTGCCTGGCGAAATACAGATCAGACGCTTGTTTCTTGAGCCCGGCGACCACACACTAACCCTCGACTCGCACCTGACCGACAATAGGCGGCAGCAAATCCAGAAGCAGGTATCCCTCAAACCGGGTGATATTCAGCTCTGGACTGTGCGCACGACGGGAGCTAATACAACCAGTAAGGCACTGCCTGAAAAGAATGAAGCTGCTCCTGAGCCGGATACTCAAGACGGAACTCCGACGACGGACTCCGTTCCAAAAACAGATAAACCGACCCGAAGACTGCCAACGAAGGAATGAAATTATGTTAAACCCTATTGCCCGATTCGCTGCCCTGACCATGGTTGGCGCAGCTGTTCTGACCGCTGGTTGCGCGACCAAAGTCAGTCGTGTTGATCCAGCAGAAGAAATCGCTCTGTCTGATCAGTGGAATAACAAAGATTCGGAGCTGGTCGCGACCGAAATGATCAACGACATGCTGTCGTTTCCTTGGGTGTCTGACTTCGAACTGGAAAACAATGAGCGCCCGACCATTATTATCCAGCGCATCGCGAACAAGTCGCACGAACATATCGCCGTTGATACCTTCGTTAATGACATCAAGCGCGCCCTGCTGCGCTCAGGTAAAGCAGACTTTGTCGTAGCTGGTGAAGAACGTGATGCCGTCCGTGATGAGCGTCGTGATCAGGAGCTGAACTCACGTAATGCGAAAGAGATGGGCCAGGAAGACGCGGCTGACTTTGCCCTGTCAGGTTCAATCAACAGCATCGTCGATGAAGCCGGTAAGAAGCGCGTAACTTTCTATCAGGTAGACATGAAGCTCATCAATATGGAAAGCAATCGCGAAGTCTGGAATGGCCAGAAGAAAATCCAGAAACTGCAGGAGCGTTAAGTTCTTCTTAACTTTCTTAGCTTCCCCAAAAAGCCTCGCTGGTATGACCAGAGAGGCTTTTTTAATGCATGGTCAAAAGCCACCAGAAACGTAATCAGAACAGGATGCGATATCCCGCAGTCACAGCCTGAGCATCGCCGGAGAAGCACGTGAACATCAGCTCGCCCCGCTCATCCGCCGAGACCGCGCCCTCGACGACAACTGAGTTGCTGCCCAGTGCAATATCACCGGCCGGTGAGGCCTCAAAAACACGACGATTACCGGTAGCATCTTCTATAAAAAACTCGCCTGATCGCCGGCAACGTCATCTGACACACCTATCTGCCAGTCGTTATCAGGAAAGGAAGCAGAGGAGCTTGTGTCGTCAAATAACACCAGTGGACTCGCGCTTTTCACCTTTAAGGTTTCAAAACCGAAGGTTTCGCCATCCCGGCATCCCGCTCCAACACAGACGCTCTCCTGAACGGCCAGTTCCTGTGTAATCACCTCGTCAGCCATCGGGTGTCCCTTTCAATTAGCAGGTTGTCGTCACAAGACAAATTTTTGCGAACAATTGCTTAATAAGTCACCACCGTCAAGTAATGTCTAATCTCGGTTACTGATTGTCACTGATGTTAGCTTTTTGCGGATGTGGGATATTGCGCCGCTTTTAACGGTCAGAGAGATGACATTCTCTCTTCGTATCAGGGTACACTCTACCCAACCCGATCGAACTGCTGCTTCAAGGACCTATTCGGACTGCCAATGATGACCAGATACCTGACGACTTCACTGATCCCTCTCACCCTCGCCATCAGCCTCCTGAGTGGCTGTAGCTCGCTGTATGAGAAGGACGACTCTGACGTGGTCCCCGACGATGTCACTCAGGTTCAGAGCCTGCCTGGCTGGGTGACACAGCAGCCGTCGGATAAAACGAAGGCATACGGTGTCGGCTCGATGGAAGTGTATGGGAGCCCGGATCAGGCGTTAAAGCGCGCAGCTGATTTTGCGCGCGCTGATCTGGTCAGTCGCCTGAAGGTGACTATCTCAGCAACCAACTCAAGCCGCATTAACGAGTACACGTCTGACGGTGAAACCCACCTGCAGAAAAATATCTCACAAGCCGTCAGCAGCACCATCCCGACAGTCACGCTGGATGAAGTCGTCATTCGCGACACGTATGTTGATGATAACTACGCCTACGCTCTTGCTGAGCTGGACCGAAGCGCGGCAGCGAGTCGTATTCAAGGACAACTACAGGAACTCGAGACCGAGCTTGAGATGATGCAAGCAGCACAGGTCACTGGCACCGGCAAGCTCGAACGCCTGCAGCAACAGTTACCTGCACTGGCTCTCTTTGCTCAACATGATCAACTGGCGGAGCAATATGCGTTTGTTGCCACCAGCAGAACCCGACCACAGGCCCCGCAGGCACTGCGCGACTACCGGGGAGATATTCTTGCTGCCGTGAAAGCGCTTGATGTCCGGCTGGTTCTGTTAGATGACGGCGCTCGCATTATGCGCGGCGGCTTATTTGAAACACTGACGAGCCAGGGGCTTCGACTAGGCGAAAGCGATAACCCAGACCTCAGCTTCGAAGTCAGCGCCAACCTCGACAGCCAGCAGCAGAATGGCAATTACTACGTATTTGCGAACGCGCGGGTGAACCTTCGAGACAGCAGCGGTAAGGTTTTAAGTTCGTTCTCAGACAGAGCACGTGGTGTGTCGGGCGTTCAGCAGAATGCCTTGAATAAAGCATCTGAGAAATTAGCAGAGCAGCTGTCAGAGGAACTGGCAGCCACTCTTACTCAGCGTCTTCGCTGACAGATCAGGCAGCCTGAGCCGCTTCAGGAGCTTGGGCAGTTACTGTGCGAGCTTCGAACTGCTCAGGCGTCATCAGGGTTGCGTTGTTTTCATCCCAGATAATGTAGCGCATCGAATGTGGAACATCTTTCAATGTCAGCCGCGTAACACTCTCAAACAACTCCCGGTTCTCTTCATGGCAATCGCGTAAACGGTAGTTAGGTATGCGCGCAGACAGATGGTGGATATGGTGATAACCAATATCTGCCGTGAACCAATGCAGGATTCGAGGCAGTTTGAGGTAGCTGGTACCTGCTAATGCCGCCTGATAGTAGTCCCAACCTTCGGTCGGTGACGCGTATGAGTTTTCAAAGTTGTGCTGAACCGTAAACAGTATAATCCCTGATGCGCCCGCCAACGAAAGAGCTACGATAAATACCAGTGCGAACTCAGCCGCACCAAATGCCATAGCCGCAAGGGTCCAGATACTCAGCAACGCAATATTGTTGCCGGTCATGTGGCGGAATTCTTTCCAGTCAGCCCAGTATCGCGTGCTGTAGTCAGAGGCCTTATTGCCTTTAAGCACATGCGCGATCAACCCGAACGTTCCCTTCAGCCAAGTGAAGCGTGGGTTAAACACGAAATAAAAGAAAGCCCGCCAGAGGCCCCATGAACAACTTACGCTGACGCGCATAGCTGCGCTTTTGTTTCGGCGTCAGTTCAGCATATTCCTGGGTCGACAACACCGTAAGCGGCCCACGGTATTTCTCCCAGTTGCCGTTGGTCGAGTGGTGATAATCATGGTGTCGCGACCAGACGTACTGAGGAACACCGCACACAACGCCAAAGATGAAACCGGCGATTTTATTGGCACGTGGCGACTCATACAGGCAATTGTGTCCACAGTCGTGGAGCATGACAAAAGCACGAAGCAGAAACAGTGTAAGGAGTAGCACTACGCCAGCGGTCAGCAACAGAGAGACCTCCAGTGCAGCAATACCTGCATAGGTCAACGCGAAGACTGGCAAGAGCGTGGACAGCGTCTGCTTCAATGCAATACCGTTGTTGCGGACAGCGTACCGCTTAATCAGGTCATTTTTTGTTTTTCTGAGCACCTATGCTCCGGTATCGATCTGCGTCATACCGCTCCCCTGAGAATTATTACAAAACGGGGACAGTCTAGCAGAACGATACGTTTCTGCAGCGGAACAATGTGAGCATGGTCAATTCAGCCTACGCATGGCCTGTTTAGCCACATTTACTAACCGCGTCCTGCACACAGCGGATCAGGCTCTCAGGATCAATAGGTTTGGCGATATGGTCATTCATTCCAGCAGCCAGACACGCCATCTTATCGTCATCCATCGCATTGGCCGTCATACCAATAATTGGGATTTCAGGCATCAATTTGCGAATTTCGCGAGTAGCTGCATAGCCATCCATGACCGGCATCTGCACATCCATCAGTATAAAGTCGACCGCTGGTCTGGCCGCCATCTGATCAACGGCCTCTCGCCCGTTCTCAGCGACCAGGGTGCTGATACCGTGTTTACTGAGAAACTCCTGTACGATCATCTGGTTTACCTTGATGTCCTCAACAATCAGGGCGCACTTACCCTGAAGTTGCCCACGACTTTCCGGAGCGCCCACATCATCAGCAGCGGCATCGCCAACGGGCAGATGCAAGTACGCCAGAAATTCACTGCCCTGACCTTCTGTGCTTCGCACCAGAATATCGCCTTTCATCATGATGGCGATTCGGCGGGATATACTCAGGCCGAGGCCCGAGCCACCGTAACGGCGGCTGATCGAAGCATCCGCTTGTCCAAACGCGGCAAAGATATGCTCCATTTTATCGGCGGGAATACCGACACCGCTGTCAGTGACACGAATCTGAAGCTTCTCATCGTCTGCCTCGTAACTGATATTCAGGTCGATATGGCCCTCACGGGTAAACTTGAATGCATTGCTAAGGAGGTTGAGGGTAATCTGCTCGATTCTCAATTCATCGCCTATCAGTACTTCAGGCACGTCATTAGCCAGCTTGATTCTGAAATCCAGTGCACTCTCATCGGCAATGTGCCCAAACAAAGCTTCCATCTTCCGCGCAATACGTCGCATGCGCACAGTGGATTTTTCTAGCTCCATGTTGCCGGATTCTATTTTTGCGTAATTCAGCGTTTGATTAATCAGTCCCAGCAAGGTCACAGAAGCAAGATCCGCTTTCTGCAGGTAGTTCTTCTGTACGGGAGTTAACGCCGTATCGAGCACCAACTTGAGAAATCCATTGATCGCATTAAGGGGCGTACGTAACTCATGACTCATGTTGGCGAGAAACGCAGATTTGGCGTCACTGGCAGCATTCGCCCGGGATACAGCGTCGCTCAGTTCTGCCGTTCGCAGCTCAACCTGTCGCCGAACCGTTTCAATCTGTCCCGTCGTTGTCAGCACAAATACCAGAAACAGCGTCGCAACCACAAACCCACCGGTCAGGATGACATAGCTGGTCCAGTCATTGCGCCCGTATACGTAATTCTCAGCAGGAAATATCTCCAGGTGATACTTACGTGTACCGAAGTAAGCATCGTAGCTATGCATGGGCAGGTTGGAGTGCGCCTGCTCCGCCGCCTCGTAGATTGTCAGTCGCTCGCCCTCGGTGACATCGTATAAATTGAAATACAGCCCCGACTGACGAGACTGGAAGACGCTTTCACCGAGAATGCCGCTGACCTTGAGAACACCGCTGGAATAACCGACAAGTGCTTCGTCGTCTTCAAGATCAAATACCGGCATGTACAGAAGGATCGCCCGCTTTTTGCCCGTTTCCTGAGCGAGAACAATAGGTGCGGTTGCCACCGGAACATGCTCTATCGCCGCTTTGTCGAGCGCTACTTTTCGCTCGGCGTTAGCCCCCAGATTCAGGCCAAAGGCACGGCGATTGGGCTCGAATGGGTAGATATATAAGACCGGGTAGTATGCATCCTGATGACTGGCTTCGATCAGGCGGCCACCCTCAGCAAGCTCGGTGAAGGTAAAACCGTCGATACCACGCTCACGGTAGAAAGCTTCCCAGCGGGCACGACCGCTGTTGTCGACGACCTCTGTCCAGCCTACGCCAAAAAAGGCATCGTCGCTCGCCATCACCCGTTTTGAGAACAGGGCAAACTCCTCAGGCGTAACAAACTCACTTGCACTGAATAAGGCGGCATAAGCAATCAGCCTGTTTTCTGAAATCGTCAGCCGTGCATCAACGAGCTGTGACAGCTCATCGGCAGAGGCCTGAAGGTCACTGACAATCCGCTCCCGGTTAAACCCGACCGACTTGTAAAAAAGTCCGAACACGGCAGTAAGGATCAGCAGTATGGGTACCATCACCTTGATTTTACGATCACGGCTGTAGACCTGCTCAGGAGCTGCCAGCACCATGATAACAGGCGTCACCAGTAGCGCCCCGATCGCGTCGCCAGCCCACCAGGTGATCCAGTTAAACGCCAGGCGTTCTGTGACAATAAACTCGTTAACGTAGAGGGTGATATTACCAATCGTTGTACTGACCACACTGCCTAAGGCGACGACGACAAAACAGAAGCGAATCAGGTGAGACAGCTCATCCCAGCGGCTGCGACCGGGGAGATAGGTACGGTACAGCCATGCTCCGAACAACCCTTGCAACGTTGCACCGGCTCCCATCGCCACGCCAGACACAAGAGTGGTCACCGACAACTCATTCAACGCTGACGTGGTGGTGTACAGGTTGGCAAGAACAGCGCCTGTCAAAACCCCAGCGAATGCAACGGTTCGGCTGAACAGTAGAAACGATGCCAAGGCAACGCCGGCGGCTGGCCAGACAGCAGCGGCGTAGTCAGGGGGGATGGCCAAGGCTGTGCCCAGACGGGCAAAGACAAAATAGGCCAGCGCAGCAATGAAGATTCTGACGAAGAACATACCACCGTCCGGGAACATAACTTTTCAAGTATAGACAGGGATTTGAGGTTGGCCTTCTCTCGATCAGAAGCCAATGGAGCTAGTCCGTTAACAGGTGGCTGGATGAATGCCATATATGAACTAGTCTCTGAAGAGACCCGTCGACCTGCTCAGCCAGTCACTCGGACGTCATCACTCGTGAGATTGGCGTAACTGGGTAAGGCATTTCAGGTCAAACCTGCAAGTGGTGACTTGGTACGCAACTTGTTTTGAAGCGGCGTCTGTCGTCTCATACCGCTGACCGAAAATATCCGTTATAGTTGGCTACTCGGCGACAATAACAATAATAGGAAGCCCCGATGGCAGAAAAAGACTACATTGCCATGTGGTATCACGCGCGCAAACCATACGGCATAACCGACACGATTTATTGGGGTTGGTACGACCCCGAAACCAACAGCACTGACTGGAAGACCTGGCAACACGCGGATACTGATGGCATGGCGGGCTTCGCCAATATCCTCCGGCCAATGGGCTACCCCTGTTACCCACTTCCCGTCTATAACGAAACCAGTGTTCCGGGCTGGCGAGAAATCTGCAAAGCCAAAAAAGAATTTCCAACCGAAGAAGGCAGGAAGGTCGTACGTTGGAAGAAAACCTACGAGAACACCCAGCACGACGCACTGACGCCGGAAATTTCCTGTTTTTCAGAAGAAGAAACCGCGAAACTGAACCAGTGGTGCAAAGAGCACAAGGTCAGCCCGGGTAGCCTGATCTACGCCGAACTCAGCAATATTGTTGCCGCACGCATGATTGAAGGCGACGATCCCTTTTACTGGTTTTATCCAGTCAACGTGCGCGGTGCGACAGGTATCCAGACTGAAAGCTTTAATCAGGTCTCTGGTTTTTACATGCTCACCAAGCCGACATCTTCTCCTCAGGAGTGGCAATCACAGATGCGGCAACGCTTTAAAGGCAAACAACACTGGGCAAACTGGAAGCTGGCAAACATTGGTAAGTGGGCTGGTATGACCGGCGTGAAACTGATCTACCGCATGACCAGTGGCAAACAGTTTTACATGGGTAGCTGCTCTAACATGGGCAGCTGGCCCCTGCCCGGCCAGGATAATCCACCCAAGCCAGATAACCGTCGCCTGGTTGCTGTGGCTCCGGGCACGGCCAACTACCCAATCTCGGCGACAACAACAGAGTGGTACGGTCAGTTGACACTGACGTTAAAGATGCACCCTCACATCTGCCCAGATCAACAGACCATCCGGGAAATTGCTGATGCGTGGCGCGATGCACTGCTGAAGAAAATACAATAAAAAAGCCCGCGAAAGCGGGCTTTTTTATTTGCAGAGGAAACGGTTATTACTGCGAATTACCGTAGCGCTGCTGAAGTGCCTGTATGCGCACATCAAGCGGTGGGTGAGTCGCAAACAGAGCTGAGAACTTACCTTCACCACGGATACCGAATGCGACCAGCTCGCCCTTCAGTTCACTTGGCTGCTCGTAAGTCTCTTTTAAACGCATCAGCGCCGACGCCATCGCAGCAGGGCTGACCAGCTCGGCACCCGCCTGATCCGCACGGAATTCACGGCGACGACTGAACCATGCCACGATGGTCGAAGCCAGAATACCGAGAATAATCTCTGAAACGATGGTTGCCACAAAGAAACCAATGCCCGGGCCATTTTCATTCTTGAGAATGGCCTTATCGACGAAGTTACCGATAATACGGGCAAAGAACATAACAAACGCGTTCACCACACCCTGAATCAGAGCCAGCGTGACCATATCACCGTTCGCTACGTGGCCAATCTCGTGACCCAGCACCGCTTTCACTTCTTCTTTACTCATACGCTGCAGCAAGCCAGTAGAGACCGCCACCAGCGCATCATTTTTGTTCCAGCCCGTCGCGAAAGCGTTAGGCGCATCCGACTGGAAAATACCGACTTCTGGCATGCCAATGCCGGCTTTGTCTGCCAGTTCTTTTACCGTACTGACCAGCCACTGCTCTCCGGAGTTATGCGGCTGATCAATGACCTGTACGCGCATGCCTTTCTTTGCCATCCATTTGGAAATGAACAGAGATACCAGAGAACCCGCCATACCGAAGACGAGACAGAAAATCAGCAGCGACTGGAGGTTAAGATCCGTGCCGTTCTGCTGGAAATACGAGTCCACACCCAGCAGACTCAGAGTGATACTGGCGACCAGAATTACTGCAAGGTTGGTCGCCAGAAAGAGAAATATACGAAGCATCTTTGTGCTCTCCGCTAATCAAGTAAGGGTCTGACACTGGTTATGAGGGTTTTACGCCCGCATATCAATAGATAGTGAGTGTAAAAAAAGGTGATGACAGTGGTGTTGACGCTTAGTTACCATGCGCCATACCCAGGGGGAGGTTGCCGAGTGCAGCCTGAGATTAGCTTCAAGCTTAAACCCCGGAACCTGATCCGGTTAGTACCGGCGTAGGAATGGGAAGGCAGTCGATACTGCACGACAATTCATACATTGCGCGCCATGCGCAGCTACGCGACAGCCGGGTCTTTGTTTACCAGTATCGTAAGGTTTACAGGCAGACCCATGACTCATAAAACGCTCCGCACTCCACTGGCTATTGCTGTAATGACCGCCTCCTCAATGGCGCACTCAGATGTCGAACTGACTCCCATCACCGTTGAAGCAGATTTCCGCCAGACCAATGTTCAACAAATTCCTGAAGCCGTCACGGTGGTTGGCAGCGAGGATATTGAAGCGCGCAGCGCGGAACACCTGGAGCAAGTGCTGAGCTTTGCCCCGAATGTGAATTACTCTTCTGGTGCCTCCCGTGGTCGCTTCTACCAGATTCGCGGCATTGGTGAGAGAAGTCAGTTCATTGATCCGGTTAACCCATCCGTTGGTCTGGTGATCGACGGCATCGACATGACTGGATTAGGCGGTGCTGCAACCCTGTTCGACGTTAAACAGGTTGAGATTCTGCGTGGTCCTCAGGGCACACGCTTCGGTGCGAATGCACTGGCCGGCATGATCAACATCCGTTCCAATGACCCGACCAAAGAAACCGAAGGCTACCTGTCTGCCCGCGCTGGTAACTACGACAGCTATGGTCTCGGTGGTGCAGTCTCCGGCAGCCTGACTGATTCTGTTCAGGGGCGTATCGCTGTCAACGGCTATCAGTCTGACGGTTACATCGATAACACCTTCCTGAACCGTGATGACACCAACAACATCGACGAAGTCGTTGCGCGCGGTAAGCTGGCGTTTCAGGTCAGTGATGACACTGACGTTAGTCTGACCTACCTCTATGCCGATGTCGACAATGGCTACGATGCATTCAGCCTGGACAACACTCGTGAGACGTACTCAAACGCTCCTGGCGTCGACGCTCAGGATACACATGCACTCGCCCTCACTTCTGAAACTCAGATCAATAGTGCATTGATTCTTCAGACCGAGCTCACTGCCAGCAAGTCGGACATTGAATACAGCTACGATGAAGACTGGGCATACGGAGAATACATCTTCCTTGCGGATGAGCCTGTGTACCAGCCTGATCCATGCGATACCACGCAGGGGCCATGTCTTGCCGACTTCGATGGTTACAGTTCATTTGATCAATACCTCCGTGACTATGAGCGCCAGTCTGCTGATGTCCGCCTGATGTCAGGCACTGATGGCCGTCTA